>JAFNZB010000113.1 GCA_017383055.1 Burkholderiaceae bacterium
ATTCTCCCCTTGAGCGTTTGAGGTGACGCTTTAGAGTGCGTCGGTGGCAAAGTCAGCCAAACGAGAGCGTTCACCGCGTTGAAGCGTTACGTGGCCTGCGTGCGTCCAACCCTTGAAACGGTCGACGACGTAAGTCAAACCTGACGAGCCTTCCGTCAAGTAAGGCGTATCGATTTGAGCGATGTTGCCCAAGCAGACGATCTTGGTGCCGGGACCGGCACGGGTGATCAACGTTTTCATTTGTTTGGGCGAGAGGTTTTGCGCTTCGTCGATGATCACGAACTTGTTTAAGAACGTACGACCACGCATAAAACTCATGCTCTTGACTTTGATACGGCTTCGAATCAAATCATTAGCAGCACTTCGACCCCAGTCGTTGCCGCCTTCGATCTTATTGAGTACTTCCAAGTTATCTTCCAATGCGCCCATCCAAGGCAACATCTTTTCTTCTTCGGTGCCGGGCAAGAAACCGATTTCTTCGCCTACGCTCACCGTTGCGCGCGTAAAGATGATTTCGGCAAATCGACGCATGTCCATTGTTTGACTCAGTGCAGCAGCCAATGTGATTAACGTCTTACCGGTACCGGCTTGACCCAAAAGCGTCACGAAGTCGATCTCGGGATCCATCATGAGGTTCAGTGCAAAGCATTGTTCACGGTTGCGAGCATGGATGCCCCAAACGCTGTGCTTGCTTTGCATGTAATCACGTACGACGCAAAGCGTGGCGGTCTTGCCTTCGATCTTCTTCACACGAGCCATGAAGCTGTCATCGGGTAAGAAGACAAAGAGGTTGACAAACATCTGCGAGACCAAGGGACCGGAAATACGGTAAAGCGTTTGGCCGTCTTCTTTCCAGCTTTCCATCTTTTTGCCGTGCGTTTCCCAGAAGTCTGCGGGCAATTCCATCCGACCCGAATAAAGCATGTCGGTGTCGTCGATCGTTTTGTCGTTAAAGTAATCTTCCGCTTCAAGTCCCATGGCCGTGGCTTTGATGCGCATATTGATGTCTTTCGATACCAATACAACGGCACGCTCCTTTTCCAAGCCTTTGAGAGCCAACACCACACTCAAAATTTGATTGTCGGCTTTGCCTTGAGGCAATCCTTGAGGGAGCTCAGCGACTAAGGTTTCCGTTTGGAAAAAGAGTTTCCCTTCAGCCTCGGTATTGCCCAAGGCATTTAACGGAATCCCTTCATCGATTTGATTCATGCTGTGACCCAGCAACTGATCGATGCTACGAGAGACTTGGCGAGCATTACGAGCGACATCACTCATGCCTTTTTTATGACCGTCCAATTCTTCCAAGGTCACCATCGGCAAAAAGATGTCGTGCTCTTCGAATCGGAAAATCGAGCTCGGGTCGTGCATGAGCACGTTCGTGTCTAATACAAAAAGCTTTTTCCCTTTGCTTCGACGATGGCTACCCAGCGTCGAATGTTTGGCAGTGGTCGAAGGCGGACAAGGTGCTAAATCCGTGATGGCATCATGGGTTTTGGCGATCGTCTCGGTCTTTTTGGCACGTGGTGTACGTTTGACCGGCGCTTTCTTCATGGGCTTTTCAACGACGGTTTCGGCTTTGACTACTGCAGCCGGTTCGGGGACCGGCTCAACTGCTGTCATGTCCGTCAAGATGGTTCCGCGTTTTTTGGGTAAAGGAGGCAAGGGCATACGAACTCCTACGGTTAACCGAGAGCGATCACGGCATCAAGCACGGCTTGAACATGACCGGGGACTTTGACTTTTCGCCATTCTTGAGCAATGCGACCTTCGCGATCGATCAAGAAGGTGCTACGCTCAACGCCCATGTATTCACGGCCGTACATCTTTTTGAGCTTCATCACGTCATAGGCTTGGCAAAGGGCTTCATCGGGATCGGTGATGAGCGCAAAGGGAAAGCCTTGTTTGGTGCAGAAATTTTGGTGGCTCTTTAAAGAGTCTCGCGAGACCCCCAAGACGACGCAATCGTTTTGAACGAATTCGGCATGCAGTGCGGCGAAATTTTGGCCTTCTAACGTGCAGCCACTCGTGTTGTCTTTGGGGTAAAAATAAAGGACGACCTTTTTGCCGCGAAGTGAGGCGAGATCGATGAGGCCTTGGGTGGATTGGGCGACGAATGTCGGAGCAAATTTCTGAATTTCCGTCATCGCAATTTCCTTTCTCTCTGTAGGAAAAAAGTTTTCGTTTTCTCCCCTTAATTGTAATGACGGGCCTATAATGGCGTCCTCTTTGAAACGACTTTTTGCATTCTTTTTGACTTATGATTACGCGTGACGGTCCGCTTTGGATGGTCATTTTGGCGGTGACATCGGGCGCAGCGATGGGCGCCATGATCCGCTGGACCTTGACCTATCTTTTTAACGAAAAAAGCTGGTTCTTTACCGCTCCGATGGGAACGCTCATCGCAAACCTTTGTGCCGCCTATTTGATGGGGATGGCCTTGGCGTGGTTGATGACGCGACCCGAAATCGGTCCGAATTTCCGATTGTTCGTGATCACGGGTTTCTTGGGCGCCTTCTCAACGTTGACCGCCGTTTTGGGTGAGAATTTGCATTTTATGCTGACCGGTCAATGGCTCTCAGCGCTCATTCATTTCCTCTTGCACATCGGTGGCAGCTTTGTCTCACTCGTTTGCGGTGTGCTCACGATTCGAGGACACCTCTAAAAAATCGAATTCCAAAAACAACGCCGTCACGCTAATAAAAACGTGACGGCGTTGTGTTTTTCTAGGCAAGAATCGTTTAGCTCAACGATTCGATTTCGGCAGAGCGCTTAGCCAAAGCGATCGCCACATCACGAGCTTTTTCCATGGACGGAATCGGCAAGAATTCGTAGACACCGTGGAAGTTAAAGCCACCCGTGAAGACATTGGGGCAGGGCAACC
>JAFNZB010000114.1 GCA_017383055.1 Burkholderiaceae bacterium
ATCATACAGGTTGAAAGTTCTGTCTATGCGGATTCCTTCAGCATAGTATTCTCTGGCCACATCCACGATGGCAGACCCACTATCGGACAGGGTCAGATCCAGGGAAGAGTCTGTAATCGCAACAGAGTAATATGCATCGATACAGTCTTTTTCGCAGTCAATTGTGATATCACTGTTTTCAATGATAATACTGCCATTTTCGGTATAGATTCCTTCTTCATCTTCGGTCGTGAAAACGACTTGTTCAATGGCGGAAATATCGGACGACGTGGTGGCGGCAATGGCATTCCAACGAGCACGCGTCGTGGTTACCAAAAACTTACTGCCGCTGTCGGACAAAATGTAAGCCGAGGAGTCGGGGGTATCGATCGAGTGCAACGGGACCGGCACCAAGGCGTTAGCCAAGGCGGCTTGGTCGAACGTCAAAGCGTCGAGGCTATTGACCAAGAGCATCGAAACGCGATCGCCGCGTTGAAGGCCCATGGCTGCGAATGCCTTACGCCAACGCATCACTCGAGCGTGAAATTCCTTCCAAGTAACGCTTACCCATTGCGATTGCTGATGGTCAAAGTAGCGATAGCCTTCTTTGTCTCCAAAGCTAGCTACGGCATTGACGAGCAATTCCGGTAAGGTCTTGAAGTCGACTGTCGTCATAGGATATCCAGTACTATGAAAAAATCTAAACAAGGTATTTTACCCTAATTGCTTAGGGGAAAATTACCCTGAAAAACGTCAATTTTGCGGCAATGAGGCCGTTTTAGACGATCGCTAAGAAGTCTCGACGGTTCTCTTTAAGAAGCATCAGGAACTTCAGAGCGGCAGGCGACAGGTTTGTGTCTTCAAGATAGTTAACGTAATAACCCGTGTGTAAATTGAAATTTTCGACTTCTAAGTAAACCAAATGCTCGGTTTGGACGTCTTTTCGTGTGACCATTTCCGGCAATGTGACGATGCCCAAACCACTCATGGCTAAGTATTTGGCCACATTCATATTGTTGACGGTAAAACCACCGTTGAAACTGTCCAAGCCTTGCTCTTTTAACCAAGCATCGAGCTTGGATTGGCTACGAGCGCCCTTTTCGCGCGTGATAATTGAACCTTTGACGAATTCAGAAACGGTGAGCGGGCGATTGAGCGTGGCCCATTGTGAGAAGGGGGACGCGACCGGGCGATAGGCTTCGTTGAGCACTTGGTATTGGACAAGGCCGGACTTGCCGACGATGCGAGCACAAAGGCCCAAATCGACATCACGGTTCAAAACCCATTCGGCCACTTGCTCGGAGTTACCGATACGCAAATTCAATTGAATCTTGGGGTAACGCTTTTTGAAAGTGGCGAGCACTTCAGGGAGGTAATAGGTGCCAACCACGGCCGAGGAGGCAATTTCCAAATGACCAAGTTGCAATTGGCTTAAATCTTGGAAGGCACTTTCGATGTCATCGAAAAGGCCGAAAAGACGTTGGGTATAACCGAAAAGGATGCGTCCTTCTTCGGTGAGTTCAATTTTCTTTTTACGTCGGTCGAAAAGTGTGGCTTTGAGCGAGTGTTCAAGCCCTTGGATCTGCAAACTCACGGCCGGCTGCGTCAAAAATAACTCATGCGCAGCCTTGGTAAAACTGCGTAAACGTGCCACGTAGTGAAAGGTTTTTAAGTGATCCAAATTCATGATTAGCTCCCAACGATAAGCCAATACGAAATTTACCAAATATTCATGAAAATAAATCTAGGGAAAATAGACTACGAAACTTTTCTACATTAATAAAAACAATAACTTACAAATCATTAAAATCGCTTATGACAATGATGTTGTTTATTCATTGTCAATTTAAAAAAGAGAGGCGGACAATACCCGTAAACGGGAATGGGGTTGTTGTAAACGTCCTTTTCCTGAGAAAAAAGCAACTATTTTAGTCAAACCTTTTAAAAGGACATTTCAAAATGGCAAAGGAAATTGAACGTAAGTTTTTAGTGGTTGGTGATGCATGGCGTGCATTGGCAAAGGGTACGCACTATCGTCAAGGCTACCTCAACAGCATGAAGGAACGTACGGTTCGTATCCGCACGATCGATGACAAGGCCTTCATGACGATCAAGGGCCCGACGGTCGGTGTCACGCGTATGGAATTCGAATATGAAATCCCGCACGCAGAATGCGTTGAAATGCTCACGCACTTGGCTGAACAACCGATCATCGAAAAGGCACGTTATAAGATCGCTGCTGACGGTTTGGTTTGGGAAGTCGACGAATTCTTCGGCGTGAACGAAGGTTTGATCGTTGCTGAAGTCGAACTTCAAAGCGAAGATCAAGAATTCGTGAAGCCGGAATGGGTCGGTGAAGAAGTTTCTGGCGATCCGCGCTATTTCAACTCCAACTTGGTGAACCACCCGTACACCACGTGGGAAAAGTAATCTTTAGTCATCAAGTTTTAGGAGTATTAGAAAATGGCTGACGTTTTTGCAAAGAACACCGCTGTCTCCGCAGCTGACGCTGCTAAGTTGACGCCGCGCGCTGAATTCCGTGTTTTCGGTAAGGACATCATCAATGGCGTTATCGAACATATGTGGAACTGCAAGGCAGTTCTCTTCAAGGCTCGCGTGATGCCGGCTGAAACGTATATCTTGTCCAAGAAGACGAACGAAGCTAACGTGAAGGTTCGTGACGGCTTGCTCGACATCAAGACCAAGGTTGGTGAAACGGAAGAAGGTTACGAAATCTTCCAACCGCGTGGTAAGTTCCAATTCCCGGTCAAGAAGGAAGAATTGGCTACGATCCTCGAAAACCTCCAAGTCGAAATCGTTTTGGACAAGGACGAATACACGTTCGACGAATTCTGTGACATGGCTCGCGCTCACGGCGACTTGGCTTTGGTCACGGTTGAAAAGAAGCGCTTCGGTTTCTCCGTCAATGGCGTTATCTGCGAATACGCTTATGTTTGGATGAACGGTGCTTTGGTTGAAACGGCTTGCTGCGAAAGCGAAGACTACGCCTCCATGAAGGGCGCTGTTGAAGCTTTGGGCTTGGCAGAAATGCCGAACACCAACTATTTGAAGGCTGCTAAGAAGGTGGTTGGCTTCTAATAGGTTTTTGCCTGCTTATAAGTGACAAACGAGGACGTCGGTGGCTTTCTAATCTCCTTTACCGCCACGTTCTCGATTGTCACTTTTGGCGTTTTTAACTTTTGAGTGATAACTTACTATGACTACCAATACGAAGGCTGCTCAGGATCATTTTGATCCGTTGGACATGAACAGCTACTCTTTGAACAAGTTGCCGAAGCGTCCCCCGACGAAGATCAGCCAGTTTTTCCAAGTTTGGGGCTTGCCGATTGCTGCAATCCTCTTTGTTCTCCTCGGTTACGTTTTCCAATTCCCGATCCTCAACGCTAAGCAACAAGTGATGTTCGCTTTGTTCGCAACGGCTTTGTTCTTGTGGATCTCCGAAACGGTTCCCAACTATGTGACCTCCATGTTGCTCATCTGCGGCTTGATCTTGACGGGTACGTTGAAGGCTAAGGCTGCTATGGCTAACTTGGGTGACCCGACGATTTGGTTGAACGTTTCTGCCTTTATTATGGCTTCCGCCATGGTGAAGACGGACTTGGTCAAGCGCGTTGCTTTGGCTTTGATCATCAAGTTCGGTCGTAACGCCGGCTCCATCTTCATGACGTTCGTGGCCATCAACATCATCTTGGCTGCTTTCGTGAACGCTACGGCTGCTAAGGCTGCTTTGATGATGCCGCTCTTCATGGTGGTTTCCGCTGTGTATGGCGCTCCGGGTACGGACACGACGAACAACTTCGCTCGTAACCTCGTTTTGCACAACCTCTTGATGATCAACGCATCCTGCAACACGTTCATGACGGGTTCCGGTGCTAACCTCTTGGGTGCTGCAATCTTGGCTGGTGCTGGCGCTACGGTCTACTACTTCGACTGGTTCATGGCTGGTTTCCCGCTCGTTTTGGGCTTCGGTATCCTCTCCTATGTGATCGGTGTTAAGTTCGTTTTCCGTTTGACGGAAGAAGACAAGCAACCGAAGTTGGAAGGTGGTCGCGAAGCTTTGGTTCGTGCTTACAACGAACTCGGCGCTATCAAGTTGAACGAAGTCAAGGCTGCTATCGTCTTCATGATCGTGTTGGCTGTTTGGGCAACGGACAAGCTCCACGGTTTGAACTCCACGGTCGTCGCTATGTTGGGCGCTATCGTGATGCTCTTGCCGCAATTCAAGCTCCTTAACTGGAACGACGTCGACGTGCCGTGGCACCTCATGTTGTTCTCTGCTGGTGCTTACGCTTTGGGCGGTGGCTTGAATGCAACGAAGTTGATGAACGTTTTGACGACGCACTTGATGGACTCTCTCGGTATGCACACGATGTCTTACATGACGTTGGTCGGTACCTTGACGGCTATCTTCATTGCTAGCCACTTCATCTTCCAATCCAAGAACATGCGTACGTTGATCTTCATGCCGATCGTTATCGGTGTGGCACAAACGTTGAAGATGGACGTTATGACCTTGGGCTTGCCGATCCTCTTGTGTATCAACTGCTGCTGGTCCTTGCCGTTTAACGCTAAGCCGAACGCAATGCTCTACGGTACGAACAAGTACACGATGGGTGAATCCTTCAAGTACGGTCTCACGATGTCCATCCTCTACTGGGTGATGTTGATGATCTGTGTCGGTACGTACTTCAACTGGTTGGGCGTTACCCCGGGTATGTTCTAATCCAGTGATGGATACGATGGGATTTCATGAGGTTGGCTGATTCGATGATCGAGGAAGTTGGGACTCTTGAGAATCGGAATTAAGTTTCCCTCTGAAATCCAATCCACTGAATCTCTAGCGACGTTAGAGAAAAATCTGAGCCGAAGTGCGAAAGCGCTTCGGCTCAGTTTCTTTTAGAGTGTTTTTGAAATTTTCATCGAGCAAAATTTCGGACCACACATCGAACAGAAGTCGGCTGTTTTGATCGATGCCTTATCCAGCGTTTCATCATGCATCGATCGGGCCCGCAAGGGATCAAAACTCAAATTGAATTGATCTTCCCACCGAAACTCGAATCGCGCTTTACTCATGGCATTGTCCCGAATCTGAGCGCCGGGGATACCTTTGGCTAAATCTGCCGCATGAGCGGCAATCTTATAAGCGACGATGCCGTCACGGACATCGTTTTTGTTGGGCAGTCCCAAGTGCTCTTTCGGTGTCACGTAACAGAGCATGGCGGTTCCTCGCCAAGCAATCAACGCAGCGCCGATAGCACTTGTGATATGGTCAAAGCCCGGTGCACAGTCCATGACCAATGGGCCGAGGGTGTAAAAAGGTGCATTGTCACAATAATGATTGGCATCGAGCACGTTTTCCATCACGCGTTGCATCGGAATGTGGCCGGGGCCTTCAATGATGACTTGAACATCCTGATCGTTGGCGATTTTTGCCAACTCACCTAAGGTTTTGAGTTCACTTATTTGTGCTTGGTCGCAAGCGTCATGCAAAGAGCCGGGACGCAAGCCGTCACCGAGGCTGACGGTCACGTCGTAGCTTCGCAAGATTTCGCAAATCTCATGGAAATGCTCAAAGAGGAAATTTTCTTTTCCGTGATGCTGCATCCATGCCGCCATGATTGAACCACCACGCGAGACAATGCTGGTCAGACGTTCTTTGATCAAAGGTAAAGAGGATTGAGTGATTCCGGCGTGGATCGTGAAATAGTCGACACCTTGTTCGGCTTGTTCAATCAATGTGTTTCGATAGATTTCCCAAGTTAATGCCTCGATTTTTCCATTGGTTTTTTCAAGTGCTTGGTAAAGTGGTACCGTTCCAATGGGCACGGGACTGTTTCGTAAAATCCATTCTCGAGTTCGGTGGATTTCTTTTCCTGTCGATAGGTCCATGACCGTATCTGCGCCCCAACTTATGGCCCACAAGAGTTTTTCGACCTCTTCATGAATATCGGAACTTAAAGCGGAATTGCCGATATTGGCATTGATTTTCGTGAGGAAGTTGCGACCTATTACCATGGGTTCGGCTTCCGGGTGATTGATATTTAGAGGAATGACGGCACGGCCAAGTGCGATTTCCTGACGGACAAATTCGCCAGTGACATATTGTGGGATTTCAGACTCAAATCCGACGGCTTGATGTTGGGATAAAAATTGACGTCGAACGGTTGGTTCGAGCGCTTGTAGCTTTTCGAAAAATTGTGTTCGATTTCGATTTTCCCGAATCGCAGCAAATTCCATTTCTTCGGTGACGATGCCGGCTTTGGCAAAAGCCAGTTGCGTGATACGTTCGCTCGAGTGTGCTTTTAGAACGTGATTATCAAATTCATCGACTGATGCTCGCTCAGAGCGTATCCATGAGGCCCGTTTTTCAAGCCATAAGTCTCGGATTCGTGGCAATCCTTTTTGAGGATCAATGTTGAGATTGGGGTCGCCCCATGCGCCAGAAGTGTCATATACATAAATTGAGGGTGCCGGTTTCGTTTGTAGGATTTCTCGCATCGGAACTTGAATATCCTTGCGAGAGCCTTGTACATAGATTCGTTGAGAATTCGGAAACAACTTGCTCGATGGGCAAGCGTGATGGTTTTCAACAGATAAAAAAACCGTCATGAAAAAACTCCTTCTATCATGACGGAGGATGAGCCATTGGTAAAGCCATTGAGTGCTCTGGCTCAAGGATGCAAATTCATGTGACGAATCCGCAAGCGTTTTCCTCCGTCGGTATTAACCGAATCAGGTTCAAAGGGTATTTCTCAACCGTTTGCTATTAAGCAACGGTACCCCTAACGCTGTTGATCCAATGGGGATCAGTATCCATTGTACGATATTCTTTGGTGAGCAGGATTCATTGGGTTGGTTCTCACAGAATGAAAAAATGGCAGCTTCTCATTGAAACTGCCATTTTTGGAGGGTCTAATTTTTAGTATTGACCAAGCCAACGTCCGGTCTTGACTTCAATGGGCTTTCCAGCCTTAAGGCTAGCCGGAACGTCGATGAGACGCTGATTGCGACTACCTCTAAAGGGCGTATCCAAGGATCGCTCTTCCAAAACGAATCGACCGTCGATCAAGATGTCGATCTCGCCTAAAAGTTCGCGTTGATCGTCGTCGCCAGCCATCAATTCCTCAAAGGTGTAACCAGAGTAAGAGGCCACTTCGTAGCCTTGCGCCTTCAAAAGGCGAGCGAGCTTTGCAAAGCCCGCGGCTTGCGAGAAAGGCTCACCACCCGAGAAGGTCACCCCGCGAGAGAGCGGGGATTGGCGAACGATCTCCACGATACGCTCAACGCTCGTGGGCGTGCCCGAGCCGAACTTCCATGTCTTCGGGTTATGACAACCCTTGCAACGGTGAGGACACCCTTGGCAGAAGATCGTGACGCGAAGGCCCGGACCGTCGACGATGCTATCGGGAACGATCGAAGAAAGATCGATCATTGCTTGATTGCACCGTGCTTGACGCGATCGCGCTCTTCGGCGCGCTTGGCGTTATTCCACTTGTCCATCGTACCGACCAAATAGCCCGTGATGCGACGGATGCGTTCAAAGCTTACGCCTTGGCCCAACTTTTCATTGATGCTTTTCACTGTCATGGGAGCTCTCCTTATTCAAGACCGCGGAAGGCGGGCATTTCGGGGAACATACGCTTCAATTCATCGAGCTTTTCTTGCGGAATCGTTTCGCCTTCGCGACGGCCGCAACGCGGGCACGTATCACCGATGATGCCGACGTAACCGCAGATCGGGTCACGATCGACCGGGTGGTTGATGCTACCGTAGCCGATGTGGTTGTCGTGCATGCAACGAACGACGGCTTCAAAAGCTTCCACGTTCAAGGCGGTATCACCATCCAATTCAACGTAGCTGATGTGACCGGCGTTACAAAGAGCGTGGTACGGGGCTTCCGTGCGGATCTTGTCCACGATGGAAATGTCGTGCCAAACCGGAACGTGGAAGGAGTTCGTGTAGTACTCACGGTCCGTGACGTTCTTGATCTTGCCGTAGCGCTTTTGGTCCATGCGGATGAAGCGACCGGAGAGGCCTTCTGCCGGCGTTGCAAGCAACGAGAAGTTCATCTTGAGGGCTTCGCACTTGGCATCGCAGTAGTCACGCATAAAGCCGATAATCTTCAAGCCCTTTTCTTGCATTTCTTCACTTTGACCGTGGTGAGCGCCGTAAAGGACCGTCAACGTTTCAGCCAAACCGATAAAGCCGATCGAGAGCGTACCGTGCTTGAGCACTTCACGGAGATCTTCACTGTAGGTCAACTTTTCAGAATCCAACCACACGCCTTGACCCATCAAGAACGGGTAGTTGTAGTTGTGCTTGCTGGCTTGGATTTCGAAGCGGTCCAACAATTGTTGGCTCACCAAGTCCATCATGGCTTCCAATTTCTCGAAGAAGACCTTTTCATCTCCCTTACTTTCCAATGCCAAACGCGGCAAGTTGATGGACGTAAAGGACAAGTTACCGCGAGAGTAAGCGATTTGGCGCGTCGGATCGTAAACGTTACCGATCACACGCGTACGGCAACCCATCGTGGCGACTTCCGTTTCCGGACGGCCCGGCACGTAGTATTGGAGGTTGAACGGGGCGTCCAAGAACACATAGTTCGGGAAAAGACGCTTAGCGCTCACCTTCATGCTCATGCGGAACAAGTCGTAGTTGGGATCGCCTTCGTTGTAGTTAACACCTTCCTTGACCTTGAAGATGTGGATCGGGAAGATACAGGTTTCACCATGACCGAGACCGGCTTCCAAGGCCTTCAACACGTTACGGATGACCATACGGCCTTCGGGCGTCGTATCGGTACCGTAGTTGATGGAAGAGAACGGCGTTTGAGCACCGGCACGGGAGTGCATGGTGTTCAAGTTGTGCACGAAACCTTCCATGGCTTGGAACGTGTCACGTTCGACTTGTTGCGTAGCGCGCACCTTCACGCGAGCGATCGACTTTTGAACTTGATCGACGGGCAACGGATGAGCGGCAATGATGGCATCGGCCAAAGCGGCATCGAATGCTTCCGTGTTTTCCAATTGAACCTTCTCGCCCGTGGCAGCTTCAGCCGTTTCAACGAGCGTCACAGAGTCGAACAACTCTTCTTGCATTTCCAATTGGTCTTCCAACGTTTCCTTCAAACGGCGCGTGAAAGCCTTACGATAGGACTTGCGGATACCGTCGGCCATACCGTAGTCGAAGTTCGGGATGGATTGGCCGCCGTGTTGGTCGTTTTGGTTGGCTTGGATGGCGATGGCAGCCAAAGCAGCATAACTTTGGATGCTGTTGGGTTCGCGCAAATAGCCGTGACCCGTGGAGAAACCACCGGCAAACAAACGTTGGATGTCGATTTGACAGCACGTCGTCGTCAAGGAATAGAAGTCGAAATCGTGGATGTGGATGTCGCCTTCACGATAAGCCTTGGCGTGTTCCGGACGCAACAAGTACAACTCGTTGTAGGACTTGGCACCGGCAGAACCGATTTGCAACATGCTACCCATGGCGGTATTGCCGTCGATGTTGGCATTGTCGCGCTTCATGTCGCTTTGACGAGCATCGATGTTGGTGATTTCGTCGATAGTCTTCATCAAAGACGTGCTGGCTTCGCGAGCGCGGGTGCGGTTGGCGCGATAAAGAATATAAGCCTTGGCAGCACGGTTAAAACCGTGGTTCATCAATTGTTGTTCAACAGCGTCTTGGATCGCTTCGATGTTCGGGGCGCTGCCACCGGCAAAGCGAGCTTCCAAATCACGTTGCACGTCATTGGCAACACAAGCGGCATCGGCAGCATTACCGTCGGCAGAGGCTTCCAATGCACGGAGGATCGCCGAGGCGATCTTGTTTTGGTCAAAAAGCACGACACGACCGTCGCGCTTGGTTACGCTATGAATCATGGTTGGGTCCAATAGGTTGGGGTGTATGTGAGTTTAGAACAACAACTCACACATTATGTAGGGTTTGAAATTCGGTGACTTGCAATATATAGCGGGTTTGCCCACCTTGTCAAGCACAATTGATGCCCAATTTTTGGGCATAAAAGAGGGGATGTCCGCTAGGTCCTTGCCATTATTGGGAAAAATGAAAATGTGGTGATTTTCCCTAATTTTCTTTTTTTTGTAACAGGCATTTCTAACGAAAAAAGATCTCGGTTTTGAGGCCGAGATCTTTTGGAAGTGACGTCTAAAAATTAGGCGCGTTGGTCATCGTAAAGTGCGTTGATATCGTCTTGATAACGAGCGCGGATGACGCGACGCTTCAACTTCAACGTGGGCGTCAACATACCGTTTTCGATCGTCCACGGTTCAAGCGTCAAAGCAACGGCACGCGGCACACCGTATTGCGGGAAGCCACGCGTGAGCTTCTTCACTTTACGAAGCACGTAGGTCGTGGCGGCCTTCGTCTTGAGGCTTGCCGGATCCTTCCAGTCCAACTTCAATTCTTCAGCGACCTTCTTCCATTCCTTTTCTTCCAACACGAGCAATGCGCTGATGTAGGGGAGATCCTCACCGATTGCCATCGTTTGAGAGAAGAGCGGATCGACTTCGATAGCCATTTCAAGGTCAGCCGGCGGAATCTTTTCGCCCGTGCTCGTCACGATGATTTCCTTGATACGACCCGTGATCTTAAAGTGGCCGCTTTCCAATTGAGCGGCTTGGTCACCGGTCTTTAACCAACCGTCTTCGGTGAACATATCTGCCGTGTCGGCCTCACGCTTCCAGTAGCCCTTCATGATTGTCGGACCCTTGGCTTGAAGTTCGTCGTTTTCACCCAAACGCAATTCAACGTTGAACAACTTGGTGCCGACCGTGGCCGGGTTGTTGGCGCCGAATTCGGAGTTCACCGTCATCACCGGGCTCGTTTCGGTCATGCCATAACCTTGGTAAAGCGGCAAGCCCAAACCGATGAAGAAGCGTGCCACCGTTTGGTTCAAAGCGGCACCA
>JAFNZB010000115.1 GCA_017383055.1 Burkholderiaceae bacterium
CACTGAGGCTTTATGTCTGAAAAGTGAGGCGGGGTCCCCTTCGGGGGTGTAGAGATAACAAACCCGACGTTGGAGCGTCGGGTGTGTCGGATAGAAGGAGTGAAAATGAGCACAAAGCATTTAACCTTCACGTGGAAGAGTTTAGCACATACTCACAACGCAATCGTTCTAACCGTGTGACCGTCTTCTTCCAAAAGCTTCACCAAATCCGTCGCTTTCATCCAGATTGTGGCTGTATTGTCGTTGGGATGTAAGCCGATCAAGCCTTCCATAAACCACTCATCAATGTAAAGCGTCACGAGCTTTTCTTTGTCGTTTAACAATCCCAAAGGCGTGACTGCGCCGGGATAAAGCTTGAGGATCGAATCCAATTCTTCCACGGTTGCAAAAGACAATCCCGTGACGCCCAATTTTTTGCGAAAAGCCTTCATATCCGCACGCACGTCACCACGGACGGTCAGCATATAAAAGCGCTTTTTCTTGTCACGCACGAAAAGGTTTTTGGCGTTGACTTCCGGATAGGGGAGCTTGGTGAGCTCGGCGACTTCGGCCATGTTGAAAACGGCTGGATGCTCGGTGATCTCGTAGACGACGCCTCGGTCGTTGAGGTATTGGTAGGTTTCTTCTTTGTTCACGGAAAACAATCCCAAGTGTTTCTTTCTACAAACATTATAGAGGTTGTCTCTCAGAAGCATTTTTTGACCAAACGGTTACAGCCACTAATTGTTGTTTGAGGATTAAAAAACATCCGATCAGTTTTCCTATAATGGTTCTATTGAATTTTTGGCAAGAAAGGACTGCTCAATGATCAAACAATGGTTAACGCTCGCAGGCACCGTGATGTGCGTGGGTTGGAGTGCAGTGGTTGGGGCTTATACGATCACTGACATCGAAAACCGTTCAGTAACCTTTGATCAAGCGCCGAAACGCTTTGTGGTCGCCAATTACGTGGCGAATTTCTTGCTCGTAGCGGGTGAAGACAATTTAAAGAAAATCGTAGCGATCCCGGGCGACGGTTGGGAAGCCATGCGTAAGGGCGAATACCTCGCCTATACGAAAGCGTTCCCGGAATTGAAGACGTTGCCGAGCATCGGTGGTTATCACGACGATATCCTTAATTCGGAAAAGATCCTTTCGTTAAAGCCCGATGTGCTTTTGGTGAATCGTTCCCAGTACCACATCAATCAACAACGCTTGGCCATTCTTGAAAAGGCGGGCATCAAAGTCGTGGTCTTGGATTACCACGCGATGAGAGAGGCCAATCATCTCCAAAGTACGAAGATCTTGGGGCAATTGTTAGGTCGTGAAGCCGTTGCCAAAGATCTTTGTGATACCTATACGAATGCGATTGAGACCGTTAAGGCTCGAATCGACAAGTTGCCTGCGTCCCGATTG
This sequence comes from Burkholderiaceae bacterium, assembly GCA_017383055.1. Classification (GTDB taxonomy): domain Bacteria; phylum Pseudomonadota; class Gammaproteobacteria; order Burkholderiales; family Burkholderiaceae_F; genus Aphodousia. The sequence continues at coordinate 1,396 of JAFNZB010000115.1, forward strand.
AATCAGCGAGCTTACTTTGAATTGGGCAATTTGGGCGCTCATCAACAAGGCAACAGCTACGCCAAGGATTTCCTTTGGGGCGGAATCTTGACCACCGTGAAAGCCAAGAGTTTGGCCGAAGGCATGAAGGCACCTTATGCGCCCTTGACGCGTGAAGCGGTCATCAGCGGCAATCCGCAATACATCTTTATCGGTGGCAGCATTTGGGAAAATGCTCACGATAGTGATCAGATGCGCATGGGGCTGACGGTCGATGAAAAAGTGGCTAACGAGCGCTTAAAGGGCTTTGCCAATCGTCCGCTCTGGAATACGTTGGATGCCGTGAAGTCCGGTCAAGTGTACGGTTTGGATCACGGTAGCCTTCGCAACATTGCCGACTGGGCTTTTACCGTTTATATCGCCAAGGTACTTTATCCGGAAACCTTTGAGGACATGGATCCCGATCAGGCGTTACGAGCACTTTATAAGCGTTATTTGCCAAAGGTCGATATTTCCGGCACCTACATG
>JAFNZB010000116.1 GCA_017383055.1 Burkholderiaceae bacterium
CGTAGTAGACCAATACCTCAACACCGTCCCAAAGCGAACGAGGAAAGAGACGGAGCTTCGACAACAAAAAGCCCAAGGCAACGAGAATGAACGGCTGTAGAACGATGGCGATCAGCGACATATTTCTGAAGGATGGAAAGGTCTCTAGAGAAAAATTCTACTCTTGGGGTCACGGATTCTTCATTGGAAAAACAAAAATGGCGCCTTCTTTTTCAGAAAGCGCCATTGAGTGGAGATCACCAAACCGAGATTACTCAGCCTTTTGAGCTTGGAGAGCCAAGTCACATTGGTGATTGAGTTCCTTTTGCATCAAGAACACGATGTTGTAGCGGTTGAGCATTTCACGGACCAATTGCAAGATGCTCAAGTAAAGTTCCGTGCTTCGCAAGGAGAGCTTTTCTTCGCCGATTCGCGTCAAGAGGTTGGCTTGCATGTCGTCGATCGCCTTGTGCGTGCGATGCAAGCGTGCTTCCAACTCGACGATGTCCATCGAATCGCCCTTTTCATAGAAGCTCAATGCAGCTTCAATATGACGGAGCTTACCGATCAAGGTGTAAAGGTTCGTTTGCAATTCACCCTTATAGATACGGTGACTGTTGGCGATGTGGTCGTGGATCATGCGAACGATCGTTTCAAGACTCACGCTCACTTCCTTCATGTTCGTCAAAGCACGATAGTAGTAGTGGCAAACGTCTTGGTCGACGCCTTCCTCATGGCGAGCCATGTAGTAGTACTCGTGGCGCAACTTCATGACTTCGTCATAGTGATCCAAAGCGTGGACCTTGGCCTTCTTCAAGCCCTTCAAGTCGCCTTCGAAGTAACGGTTGAGACCTTCTTCGAAGAGATCGACCGAGCGACCGAACGTTTCGTCGATCGAGGCGTTCAAGCGTTGGCGAATGGCTTGCGGATCGGTACTGGCCTTTTCAGCTTCGGCTTCTTCCGTGTCCTTAGCCAGGATGTTGTCTTTGACCAACACGTAGACCGTGATGGCCATGATGATCAAAACGGCGGGCAATTGACCGTAGAAACAGATCGTAACCATCAAACCGCACGTCGTAAAGGCAGCCAAGGCCGTCATGAACCAACCGCCGATCACGGTCAAAACGCCCGATACTCGATAGACAGCGGATTCACGGTCCCAAGCACCGTCAGCAAAAGACGTACCCATGGCGACCATGAAGGTGACGTAGGTCGTCGATAACGGCAACGTCAAGGCCGTAGCCGATGCGATCAAGGCGGCGGAGACCACCAAGTTCACGGAAGCGCGAACGGCGTCAAATGGCAATTGGATCTCGCCCTTTTTCACCGGGACCGGTTCAAAGCGTTCTTCCAAGACCTTCTTCATGGACTCGGGCATCACGCTTTGGATGAAACCGTTCAAAGCGATCGTGTGACGAACGACCAAGCGACCCAAAAGGGAGGAACCGAATTGTTCGCTGTCACCGCGATCGGATGCAGACAAGTTGATCGTCGTACGAACAACGTGCATGGCCTTCTTCGAGAACCACAAGGTGAGCACCATGATGGAGCCGGCAGCCAAGAGGTAGATCGGGTTGGTGCGCGGCGTTTCACGAAGACCTTCCATCATCAATTCGGACGGAGCAAGGCCACTGGCTTGGTACATGCCCCAACTATCCAATGCAGCCAACGGCACACCGATAAAGTTCACCAAGTCGTTACCGGCAAAAGAGAATGCCAATGCAAAGGTACCGGCCAAAATCACCACGCGGAACACGTTGAAGTTGAACATCATGATGGCCAATTGGAAGGCAACCAAGAAGCCGGCAAAGATGGCAAGCATCAATTCAAGCGTGTAGGTGTTCAAGAAGGCAAGCATCTCGGGGGTGACCAATGCGGAACCCTTTGCACCCTTAAAGAGCAAGAAGTAGGCGATCGCGGAGACGCTCAAGCTACCGAACAAAGCGCCGTAGTAGCGATAGAGGCGTTGGTAGTTAAATGTAAAG
>JAFNZB010000117.1 GCA_017383055.1 Burkholderiaceae bacterium
GAAGCACGGCCGGGATAACGCCGGCAGCACCGTTGGTCGGCGCCGTCACCACGCGACCGCCACAAGCGTTTTGTTCATTGGCGGCAAAGGCAAATGCATTGACCCAGTCCAAAACGGACAACGGATCGTTCATCGTACGAGCTTGCTTACACAAGGTCGAATACATTTCTGCGGCACGACGACGAACTTTCAACGGGCCGGGCATCACGCCTTCGGTGCGCAAACCGCGAGCCACACAGTCTTGCATCACGCTCCAAAGGTAATCAAGCTCACGGTTAATGTCGTCGTTGCTACGCCACGTACGCTCGTTGGCACGAACGATCTCGGCGATCGACAACCCCGTGTTTTCGCAGTGCTTCAAGAGGTCAGCTGCCGTCTTGATCGGGTACGGCAACGGTGTCTCATGCGTCATTTCATTACTTTCATCGGGTACCTTATCGAAATCGTTATCCAACGATTGAACGATGAAGCCACCGCCCGTGGAATAGTAGCGACGAGACAAGAGGACGTTGCCGTGTTCGTCTTGAGCGATCACGTGCATGGCGTTGCTATGGAAGATCGCCACTTTTTCCGGGCTCAAGATGATGTCGCGTTCAGGATCGAAATCCAATTCTTTGCCCGTGGGCAACATCAAGCGCTTTTCCGTTTTGACAGCTTCCAAGAGTTTCGGTGCTTCGTCCAAATCGACGTTGGCAGGCGCCATGCCCATCAAGCCCAATTGGAAAGCCGTGTCGGTGGCGTGCCCAATGCCGGTGGCACCGAGACTACCCATGAATTCGACCCAAATGCGATCGGTCTTTTCATCGAGTTGCTTCAAAATCAACTCATCCATGAAACGATTGGCCGCACGCATCGGACCGACCGTGTGAGAAGACGACGGACCGATACCGACTCGGAAAATATCAAAAACGCTGATGGACATTAACGGACCTCAAAGCGATAAGCGGGTTGAGAGAAAGTTTCACCGTTGACCCAAACGCATTGGTCGGTGTCAAGGTTCTTCGGTAAATCGATACGGGCGATCAAAGTGTTGTCCATGAGACCGATACGGTAGGTCTTAGCAATCAAGTCGCCGTCTTGCGTGTAAACGCCACCGATCACGCCTTCTTCAAAGAGCGTAGCGGCGCCTTCCACTTCACAAGCCACGGTCGTCATCGCCGTGGGCGTGCCGTGCTTAGCCAAGGCTTCCGTTAAAGCGCGACCGATGAAGATGCGATAGGCATCGGTGAAATCAAGCCAAGCGGTCTTACCCAATTGAACGGGGGTCATGTCACCCGTCATCCAATCGATGGCGTTGGTTTCACCGGCAACGATCGAAAGCGTATTGGCGGCAATCCAATCAAGACGCTCCCCTTCCAAAGCTTCGATCCAGTCGGCCCCTTCGGCTTGCAAAAGAATACTTTCACCCGTGTGAAGTGCCAAGACATCGGTTTCACCCACTTTGATCGTCCCCGCCGGCGAGGTACAGGCGGTGCGGGACGTGTCGCTCTCCCTGCCAGAGGGCAAGGTGCTGGCACTGGTGGGGGAGTCCGGGTGCGGCAAGAGCGTGCTGTGCCGCAGCGTGATGAAGCTGTTGCCCCGCACGGCGAGAATCAAGTCCGGCAGCATCGTCGCGGAGGGTGTGGA
>JAFNZB010000118.1 GCA_017383055.1 Burkholderiaceae bacterium
AAGTTTTCTAGAAATTCCGAAGAACTTCTTGGTCATCCTTAAATCAAAACCAGATACTCACGCTTATCGGTTCGTTGATCAATTGTTAAAGAACATTTGTTGTCGTCGTTTCGCGACGACAGGATTGAGCATTTTAAGAAGTTTTTTCTTCTTGTCAAGAGCTTTTTGAAAAATTTTTCATATCGCTCTCAACTTCTCAATCTGTTTCTGTACTTAGTGAAGCACAGAGATGCGTATTTTGAATGATTCGAAACAATTTGTCAAATACTTTTTTTACTTTTTTTTGCATAATTGTCTCGTTACTAAAATTCATACTCTCATTTCATTGGTTTCCTTTATGAAAAAAGTTGCCCTTTTGACCGCCTTCTCCTGCATTGCTTTATCCGCATTTGCTGCAGACCTCCCCGCAGATGCTCAACGCGTTAAGGCCCTTGTCAAACAAAAAATGAATATCGATGCAACGCTTGTTCGCAAACTCCCTGTCGGCCTTTACGAAGTCGTCGTCAATCGTAATTTGGTTTACGTTGATAAAGATGTAAAGTTTTTCGTGGCCGGTGAAATTTATGACATTGCGTCTCAACGCAACTTGACCCAAATTCGCCGTGACGAACTTGCCAAAATCGATCCGAGCACATTACCGATCACCCAAGCTATTAAAACAATCAAAGGCAACGGTCAACGCGTCCTTTACACGTTCTCCGATCCATTCTGTAGCTACTGTCAAAGATTGGAACGCACGTTACAAACGTTAGACAATGTCACGATCTATACTTTTATCGTCCCGCTCTTAAATTCCGATGCCATGGTTGAGCGCATCTTCTGCTCCACCAACCCCAACAAAGCCTGGCACGATTGGATGCTCGAACATAAAGAGCCGGCTGAAAAAAATAAGAGCTGCCAAACGAGCACACCGGTCTTAAATGCCGCCCTGATCAATCAATTGGGCATTGAAGGGGTTCCCGTCATTTACTTTAAGGATGGTTCTCGTTTAGAAGGCGCTGTCAGCAAAGACGAAATCGAACAGAAGTTAGCCTCGCTTAAATAAAAAAATGGTCAGTCGCATTTACTGTGACTGACCATTTTCTTTCTATTATCAGTTCGGAATCTTCATCCCCACCGGCAACATTACCCAAGCTTTGACATCACTCTTTTGACGACCGGCCAATTCACCTGCCTGTTCACCGAATCCCCAGAAGAAATCAAAACGAATCGGTCCCTTAATCGCACCCCCGGTATCTTGCGCCACCACAGCTCGAGTAAAACGCATTTCGGGATTATCTTGATTGACATCCACAATCATCGGCCACCCTAACTGATAGTAGCGTCGATCCACCGCAATCGAACCCAACGGGGTCAAAGGTACCCCTTGTGCCCCAATCGGCCCTTCATCAAACGACTTGGCCTGACGTTCCGTAAAGAAAATATAACTCGGATTTTGATTGAGCAATTCTGCAACGCGTTTCGGATTTTGTTCGGCCCATGCACGAATGCTTTGCATCGACAACTGATCGGCAGTCAGATACCCTTTATCAATCAACCAACGACCGATGGCTTTATACGGATGACCATTGGTGTTGGCATAACCCACACGCATGTAACTACCATCCGGTAAAACAATTCGTCCGGAACCTTGAACTTGCAAGAAGAAAGCGGACACAGGATCTTCGACCCAGGCAATCGCCCACTGATCGAGTCCCTTTTGTTTCGTCAAGTCCGCTCGGGAACCATAAGGAACCAATCGCTGTCCCTCTACACGACCACGAAGACGCAACCCCTTAATCTGCGGATAAAGTTCCCCCAAATCCACCGTGATCAAATCATCGGGAGTTCCGTGTAACGGAACAGTGTACGGTTTTTTCTTTGTACGACTACCATACAACAGTGGCTCATAGTAACCCGTCATCATCCCCGAGGTTGATGCCGTAACGGACTTATCTTCATTTTTCGTCCAAGCCGTAATTTGATAAGGCACGAACTGCGTCAAGAAAAATCCCTTCGCATCCGTCGGCTGCATCTTTTGAGCCATCAAACAAACATTCTTCCAGTCGGGCTTACGAGACAAGCTCACACAAGAGCGTTGAAATGCCGCTAACGCCGGCTCCCATTCAGAGTCGGCAATTTCAGGGAGTTGTTGAAAACTAACGGCCTTAAACTGCAATTTCGACTGACCGACCGGGCCTTCAATCTCAAACTCTGGCTTCATCAAACTCGAACAAGATGCCAACAAAAGCGCACTTGTCACACAAAGAATTCTTTTTAGTAAACGCATAATTTCTTATTACAACTTTTGATGGATTGATTGTACAAACTCTCTTCTTGTTTAGGCGAGTTGTTTACAATTAGAACATTGTTTGAATTCATATCTACAGAGGTTGTTATGTCCATTTTCGGTAGAGCCAAACCGTCGGCCGATTGCCGCATTGCCCCGTCCATCTTGTCCGCAGACTTTGCACGATTGGGTGAAGAAGTTCGTGACGTGGTTGCAGCCGGCGCAGACTGGATCCACTTTGACGTCATGGACAATCATTATGTCCCGAATTTGACGGTCGGTCCGTTGGTTTGCGAGGCAATTCGCCCCCATGTGTCCGTGCCCATCGATGTGCATTTGATGGTCGAACCGGTCGATGCAATGATTCCGATGTTTGCCAAAGCAGGCGCAGACATCATCACGTTCCATTGTGAAGCCACCAAACACATCGACCGCACGCTTCAATTGATCCGCGATCACGGTTGTAAGGCTGGTCTTGTCTTTAATCCGTCGACGAGCCTTTCTTATTTGGATTATGTCCTCGACAAGGTCGATGTCATCTTGTTGATGAGCGTGAACCCGGGCTTCGGCGGTCAAAGCTTCATCCCCTCGACTTTGCAAAAAGTGGTGGAAGCTCGCCGTATCATCGATCGACATTACCAAGAAACCGGTCATAAGATTCTTTTGGAAATCGACGGTGGCGTTAAGCCCGACAACATCGGACAAATCGCCGCATTAGGGGCCGATACTTTCGTCGCTGGCAGTGCTATTTTCGGTAAGAAATCCGTCACCGGTTATCGCGAAGCCATCGACCAAATGCGTGCCGCGATTGATCGTGATGTCACAGCCGCCATTCGTGCCGCTGAAGATGAAGCAGCGAACCAACGTGGTTAACAAAAAAGCTTTACTTTTCGATCTTGATGGAACGCTGATCGACTCGCTCGACGATTTGGTCAGCGCCATCAATCAGACAATGACGGCAAACAATCTGTCGTCACTGAGCCGTGAAGCGGTCTCGCGCTTTATTGGCAAGGGTTCATTCATCCTTGTTGAGAAAGCTCTCAAAGAAGTCCTTGGCAAACTCCCCGCCAAAAACGTTGTCGAACAAATTCACCGACAATACCTACAAAACATGCTTCATACCCAAGGACGTTACACACGTTGTTTCGACGGCGTACACGCATCATTGGACGCATTAAAAAATGGGGGCTTTTGCCTTGCACTCGTTACCAACAAACCTCGAATCAACACATTGCGCCTAATACAGCAGCTCGATTTGGACCGTTTTTTCTCCGTCATCGTCGCAGGAGACGACACTCCTAATCCCAAACCCGCTCCAGACATCTTAATGGTCGCGATGACTCAGCTCGGTCTCGCCCCTCAAGAATGCATTATGATTGGTGACTCGATGAACGATGCATTGGCCGCACAAAACGCGGACACTGCATGCGTCTTGCTCGAAACGGGTTACAACGAGGGAATTGGCATTGCCGACTGGGCTCAAATTCACGCCCCAAAAGCCAAAGTCTTTGCCACTCTCAAGGACGCTGTTCCTTTTTTAAAAAAAATAGCCCGCTGACTCTTTCTTGAAGTTCCCAATCAATAGCGTGAGCAAGAGAGAGGTCGGTATAATCTTTTTCGTCAAACAACCTCATAGAGTTGTCTTTGACATTTGGAAAACTCTCAAAATTTTCATCTCATTAACGGAGTTCGCAGTGAAAAAACTCTCCCTTGTCTTAGCATTGCTTTCGCTCGCCTTGCCGGGTATCGCCCAAGCTGATAATCCGATCGAGCAATGCTACAAAACTGCGACCACGCAAGAAGCCATCCGCGAATGCAATAAGCAAGAGCTCAAAATCGTGCGCAAGGAATATCGCGAATTGGTTGATAAGCTGATCAAAGAAGCCAATGAGCTCGACCGTGTGATCGGACGTAACGAGGCTACCCCGGCATTGGAACGTGCCAATATGGCATTCGACCGCTATGTCGCCGAGCAATGCAAATTCGAACAAAAGGCCCTCGGCGGTGGTCGGGGTGCCACGTCGGCTAATCTCACCTGCCAAATCAACTTGTTGCATTGGCGCATGGGTTCCATCGAAAATTTCTTTGCCAAATAAATATGCTCGCTTGTGACCGAGTCAAATCCGATTGGCTTCCGATTTTGGAGACGTTTTTAACGTCTCCAATTGGTTTGTCATTGACTTCTTTCTTGCAGAGCCGACGTTTAGCTGGCGCAACGATCTTTCCTAAAACGCCCTTCTACGCATTGGAATTGACCGGTTTATCGGAAACGCGTGTCATCATCGTCGGACAAGATCCATATCACGGTTTCGGTCAAGCTCAGGGATTGGCATTTCACGTCCCCAAATCGATCAAAATTCCCCCTAGCCTAAAAAACATTCATAAAGAACTGTTGCGAGACCTCGGCATCGCCATTCCGCCTACCGGCGAACTCACCGGCTGGGCCAAACAAGGCGTATTGTTAATCAACACTTCGTTGACCGTAGAAGAAGGTAAACCCGCCTCACATGCCAAAAAAGGCTGGGAAACGCTCACCGATCAACTTTTAACGGTTTTAGCCCAAGACTGCCGTCCTAAAGTCTTTTTACTTTGGGGCAACCATGCGCAAAGCAAAAAGCACTTGCTTGAAGGCTCTCGACATTTAGTCTTAGAAGCCAATCATCCATCACCGTTGTCGGCCACTCGCCCTCCAATTCCCTTTATTGGATGTGGTCATTTCTCAAAAACGAACCGCTGGCTCATCGAAAACGGTCAAGAGGCAATCGATTGGAAAAAATTTATTTAAATTTATTTCCAACAAAAACAGAGACTTACAAAAAGATTTGAACATTTTTTATGAAAAAAGCAAAATTTTTATCAAAAAGACTTGCATAAATAAAAAATATCCTTAAAATTCTTCTTCTCGATTGATGGCCAGGTAGCTCAGTTGGTAGAGCAGCGGATTGAAAATCCGCGTGTCGGCGGTTCGATTCCGTCCCTGGCCACCACAAACTCTAACCGCCTTGATGGCGGTTTTTGTTTATCTACGTTCAGAAAAATAAAAAGGAGGTGTTTACACCTCCCAGAAAAACACAAAGTCGTTGCCATCGGTAACGACTTTTTCTTTTGTAGTTCTCGACTCTCACGGCTCCTTTTTAGGGGAAAAAGACCGGATCTTTTCGATGTGCCTTAGATAACAGGCTCACACCAACAAAAACCAACAGCGACAAAAGAATCGAGGGGACGATGGCATGCCATCCTAACAAGTCAACCTTGAAGACCCCTAATGCAATGTATATGACAAGGCCGACGATAACGCTAGCCAAAGCACCTTGGGCCGTTGCGCGCGACCAAAAAAGCCCCAGCACCAAAGGCCACAAAAAGGCGATTTCCAAACCACCAAACGCAAACATATTGATCCACACAATGACATCAACAGGCTCAATGGCAAAAATCAACGCCGCGCCCCCTAATACAAGGGTGACCAATCGAGAATAACGGTATAAACGCTTCGAATCGCCTGCCAAAGAGGGGCACTCATGAACCAAGATGTCTTTGATCACAGCAGAGGAAGCGGCAATCAATAAAGAACTGACCGTCGACATCGTAGCCGCCAACGGACCGATCAATGTCAAACCTGCCATAAGCGGAGACATATGATTGGCAATGAGGTAGGGAATCAAGGCATCGGTATTACCACCAAATAGTACGGGATCATCAATGACACCCCGAGCCAAAACCCCTAATAGGGTCATTCCGATCATCAAAGCACCGCAAACGACCGTCCCAATCAACATCGCCAAATGAAGATCTTTCGTCGAACGATAGGCCATACAACGTACAGCAGACTGGGGCAAAGCAACCGTCCCAAATCCAACGAGAATCCATGCTGAAAAAAGTAATGACAAAGGCAAAGCCCCGGCGGACGTCGGTTCCAACAAAGCACCGGCTTTCCCATCGACACCATGCACTTGTGCCAAGCGTTCCATGATGGCACTCAAGCCTCCGGCTTGCATCAAAATGGAATCGGCCAACAAAAACATACCGAGCAACATCAACACGGCACAAACCGCATCAGTGATCGCAACTGCACGAAAGCCGCCAAAACTGGTATAGAAAACAACGACCGCCCCAAACAACAGCAAACCGTCGACATAGTCAATACCGGCAGCCTGAGCAAAAATCTGAGCTCCACCAATGAATTGGCCAATCATCATCGTAAAGAAGAAGATCAAAACAGCCAATGACAACACCAAGGCCACACGATCACTTCGATAACGGGCTCGTAATACATCAATCACGGTGACAGCCGAAATGCGACGAGACACAAGTGCGAGTTTCTTACCTAAAACACCCAAAACCAAAAAACCCGTAATGATTTGAGGTGCTGCAAAAACAACCCAACCGAGCCCGTATTGCCATGCCAACCCCGGACCGGAAACAAAAGAACTCACCGACCCATACGTAGCAACGAGCGTCATCGCCAAAACAAAGCCTTTGAGACTTTGATCGCCCAAAAAATAATTTGAAATCGAATACGTTGTGCGAACCTTGGTCTGCCAAAAACTCAAGGCAACTAAGACAGCAAAAAAAACAACCAAAGGAGCAAAAATCATCATGATTTAAGACTCCTCATGATTGGGATCGAAAGAGAAGTTTTTGAAGCAAAAACGAATCAAAATCCAAACGATCAAAATCGAGAAAAAGTACCCACCGACGCACGAAGCCCAAAACCAAAGAGGAACTCCGAACCAACCGATCAGCGAGCTTTCAAAAGCGAAAACACCGAGCCAAAAAACGATGGTGATCAAGCAGGCAGCACCAAGCGTCACCAAAGCTTCTTGGTGACTGCGTCGAAGCGCCTCTTGGTAGGAAAAATCTTTGTTCGTCATCGTTTCTGGTTACAAACAATCCATTGCGATTGTAAATCGCTAATAGCTTATCAAATCCTCATCCGTTCAGACGACAAAAGCTCGCCGTTATGACGAGCTTTTGTCCATTTCGATTAGGCGCGTTTAGGCAAAAGAGGAGCTTCGTCTTCCAAACCCACCAATGCAAGCGATGTGAGCATGATCAATTGCGGTCCCAAGTGCGTATCAACCATTTCGAAATACTCTTTGAGATTGTGCGTATGAACACCACGACCGCCCGTACCCAAACAAGTCGAAGGAATGCCCGCACCCATCGGAGCATTTGCATCGGTCGATGAGCGAACATAAGAAGACATTTCGATACCCAATAATTTTTGAGCACT
>JAFNZB010000119.1 GCA_017383055.1 Burkholderiaceae bacterium
ACCGGCGCAGGAGTAGCAAACTTGGTTTTCTTCTTCCAAGTCGATGTTGATCAAGTAGTCGCAATCAAGGGAAGCCGGATCCAAAGCGGCAGCACCGTGAAGACCGACGTCTTCGTCAGCCGTAAAGAGGCAGCGGATCGGACCGTGACCGACGTTGCCCGTGACGATGGCCAAAGCGGCGGCGACACCGATACCGTTGTCAGCACCCAAGGACGTACGATCGGCCGTCATCTTGTTGCCGTTGATGATCGGTGTGATGCCTTGCGTCATGAAGTCGATGTCGTTATCGGACGTTGCCACGCAAACCATGTCCATGTGAGCTTGGAGGATCACCTTCGGATAGGCTTCGTAACCTTCGGTGGCCGGCACGTCCATCCAGAAGTTACCGTATTCGTCACGGAAGTGTTCGAAACCGTGTTCTTCGGCCCAAGCTTGGAAGTAAGCCAAGCACTTTTCCGTGTGGAAACCGGGACGGGGAACGGCACAAAGCTTGACGAATTCGTCAACGCACAAAGACGTCAAACGGTTGGCGACGTCGCTGGCGGATTCGCGCCAGACTTTTTGTTCACATTGGTTCATTGGAGCCTCCATTCAGGGCTAATCGTTAATTTAACCTGTTAATTTTACGACTGCGGCTAGGCTTTGTGCTTGCCGCCATCGGGTTTGTCTTGATGAACAATGTAAAACATGTTTTCTAAAGACAAACAAAAAGCACCGAAACGAACACGTTCGGTGCTTTCAGCAAAAAAGGATTACTTTTGGTTCTTCATCGTGTGCTTGACGCGATCGCGTTCTTCAGCACGCTTGGCGTTATTCCATTGATCCATCGTGCCCACCAAATAGCCGGTGATGCGACGGATACGTTCGAAGCCCACGTCTTGGCCTAATTTTTCGGGTTTGATATTGGCGGTGTTCACGATAATCTCCTTACTGTTTGACGGGAGTTATTCTACGAAAATTTTCGACTAAAAAAAGAGGGTTTTTACCGTAGCAATTTCTCTAACTATCACTGGGGGGATGCAATATTTGGGGTGTGAAAAAGAAAGTTCCAATAAATTCAATGAGCTAAAAAATCTGCGTCACAAATTGTCATAGTTAAAATTTATGACCACAAAAAAAGGGGTTGACAAATGAGGAAATGACGTCAATCCCAATGATCTCAGGGGATTGAGCGAAATGGGTGATTTTGGCTGACCACAAGATATTGGGGTCGGGGGTGGTTTTGTCAAAGAGAAAAATATTTTTTAGGAAAATTCCCCTAGATGGTGTGTAAAGATACGTTAAAACCACTACTAAAGCCGAAAAAATCGTTTTCCTTAACAAAGCCAAGCCATTGGTTTTCTTTTAGAGAAGGAATAAAGTTAATGTTGAATCGTCGTTGGTGTGACGACGAGTGATCGCTTTACAAGAGACATCCATGTATTACAACGTTCGAATTAGCTTGCGACTTAGCATTTCGCCCCGGCGGAAGGCGTCGTCGTACGCGTGAGAAACGTTGATTGGCACACCAAAACCGCCGGGAATAAGCTCAAGACCGGCGGTTTTTTCATACCCAAAAAAGATCGGTCCAAGGCAAGTTCCCAACGTTAAAAATAGCCCTTTCAAGGATCGACAGTATGCGTTCAGACACAGGCCCTCAAAGACCGGTTAAAGAGAAACAAAACGGACGTTTCTATCCGAAGCGTCACTTCCGATTGATTCGGTGAGACGGCGGCATTTTCGCTCCCGTCTCACGGCAAACGATTCGATTTTTTAGTGACTCCAATGGATGAAACATCATGTTTGTGACAGCAACACCGCTCATTCGCATCATCGACCCCGATAAACATTGTCGAGACTTGCTGCATTTGCGATTGACGCAACACGATTGGTTTGTAAAGACCTATCCCGATGTGGAATCGTTGATGCGATTGGATGATGGGAATCGACCCGGTATCGTGATCGTCGATCTTGATGAGCCGACCATGGGGGCGTTGGAATTTCTGAGTCGTCAGAAAAGTGATTCGCCCCATCCGACGATCGTGATGGGCGATGGGGCTACGATTGAAGTGGCGGTAGAAGCGATGAAATTGGGGGCGATCGATTTCTTTAAAAAGCCCGTCGATGAAGCCAGACTCATCAACGTGATCCATGAACGGTTGGATCTCATGATGAAAGAAGCCGAGCTTCAGAACTTTGTGCGGGCTTATCATGCGCTCTCCAAACGCGAACGCGAGGTGATCGAATTGAGTATCG
>JAFNZB010000120.1 GCA_017383055.1 Burkholderiaceae bacterium
GGTTCGGCAGATATTTAAGCCCATGCCCATGCCGCTCGACTTCGTTGTAAAGAACGGGTCAAAGAGTCGTTCTTTGTCTTCATCGGCAATACCCGAGCCGTTATCGGCCACTTCAAACACCACGTTTTGGTGGGCATCGCGGTAGATCATCATCGTGACGGTCGGGGTTTGACCGGGCATGATGCTCGCTTCGATCCCGTTTTTGACCAAATTCAAAAGCACCTGTTCGATCATGATCGCATCACACCAAACGTCCTTCACATCAGGTGCAGTGAAGTGTTCGATCTTGGCGTTATGGCGACGTGCTTGCAAACGAGCCAATTCCATCACTTCGTCGATCAAATGCGTGACGCTATTGAGTTCCATATTAGGGTCGCTTCGCTTGGTAAAGGAGCGGATGCGACGGATGATGCCGGCGGCACGCTCTGCTTGAGCGTCGATGCGTTCGACCGAATGGAACATTTCGTGTTCGGTGGGCACCCCCACCTTCTTCATCAAGCTCTTGACGATAAAGGCGTAATTGGAAATGGCCGCAAGCGGTTGATTCAATTCGTGGGCCAAAGAACTGGCCATTTCACCCATGGTGACCAAGCGCGAGTTTTGTTCGCTTCGGGCTTGTTGTTCGGCCAGCAACATATCGTTATGACGACGTTCCGTGATGTCCAAGGCGAACTGCAAACGAACGTTTGTACGGTCGGTCCACGTGATGAGTTTTTCTTGAACGGCGTACCAACGGTCGAAGCCTTCAACGTAGACGTCCACAAAGGACCCTTGGGAGGCATTAATCCCCTCCAATGCCTGATTGATCGTCAGGTGACCTTCGTTCGTCGCCCCGAAATAGGCGTCATAAGAAGGGTTAGAGAACAGTAGTGTATCCGTTTGCGGGTCCACCACCGATACGGCCGATTGCATGGATTCCAACACACGAGTAAAGCGTTCGTGTGCGGCTGTCAATTTTTCTTGCGCTTGTTGAATCTCGGTAATGTCGGTTAAGGACCCTAACCAACCGAGTTGCTTCCCGTCAGCGTCTCGCAAGGGCGTAACGTGCAAAAGGGCATAAAAGCGCGAGCCGTCGGCACAGACGGGTGAGAATTCGTAACTCGTGCTCGTCAATCGTCCTTGAAGCAACGCATCGTTTAATTCACGCAGACGGAAAGAGACTTCGCCGGAGGGCCAATAGGAGTAGGGCGGCATTTGACCGATCAACTCGTCGGCGGAGTCGTATTTGAGCATGCTCCAGAACGTACGGTTGGTATACACGATTCGACCGTTCATGTCCGTGACGAGCAGACCGGACAATTGACTGTCGGCCATGGCTTTACGCAAAGCGGTTTCCGCGCGAAGCGCCGTTTCGATGTGGTTTTGACGCAAGTTGAATCGAATCAAACCCACCAAGGTGAGCACCAAGAAGATTCCCAAAGCACTGATGACCCAAAAAAGCACGTTTTGGGTGATGAGCCCGTGGGCGTAACTGGAGACCTGAAGGTTGACCCCTTGGGGAAGCGGATGCAAGGGGACTTGATAGGTAATGGTCTTACGCTTGGAGTCGGTCGTGGCACTCACGATCGGCAAGTCGTTATGCAAGACGCTGATTCGGAACTGGTTGTCATCCAACCCTTTCGTGGTTTCTCGCAATAGCATCCAAAGCGAGATTCGTGCGGCAACGATGATCTCATCGTTGTTCCAACGGTAGGGGATGACCAAGTCGACGAAGGGGGAGCCTTCTAACGGTAAAGCATAAGGTTCCGAAAACGAGACGGAATCGTTGCGGTGAGAGCGCTGGATGGCAAGCGACGTTTCCAAGCGGTCGTACTTTTGGCCTTTATCAAGCGAGAGGTCGCCCAACGGGGTGGGAGATGCAAAGGA
>JAFNZB010000121.1 GCA_017383055.1 Burkholderiaceae bacterium
CATCCCTGGCCGATCGTAGTACTCACCCTATCTCACAAGCCATCTCGCGTTATGCTGACCGACTCGAAATCGATCGTTTTGTCGTCGATGCCTTTAAGACGACGCCTGGCGCCGGCACGCAAGGTCGAATCAACGGTTCGTTCATTCGTATGGTGAGTCCACGAGCTTTTACGGCAATGGGTGAACTTCCGGCAGAAATCCAAAAAGATGTCGAAACCTATCAAGCACAGGGCGCGAGCGTTGTTTTGATGGCGGACTTTTTTGGGGTTTGCGGTTTGATCGCCGTGGCCGATCGATTGCGCGAGGAGGCTAAGGGAGCTATTGAAGCTTTGGAACAAATGGGAGTGACGACCGTTTTGATCACGGGTGATAACCAAGCTACGGCTCGACACATGGCAGAACTCGTCGGTATCAAGACGGTTCATGCGGAAATGTTGCCCGAAGACAAGCTTGCCGTGATCGAAACGATGCAAAAGGACGGATTGGTGGCAATGGTGGGCGATGGCATCAACGATGCGCCAGCCCTTGCACAAGCCGATATTGGGATGGCCATGGCTGCCGGCGGTTCTGAAATCGCCGTGGATGCCGCCAATGTCGCCTTGATGGACGATGATGTGGCGAAGATTGCAACGCTTATCAAATTGTCTCAAATGACGCACAATCGCTTGGTACAAAACATCGTGATGGCCTTGGGCGTGAAGTTCATCTTTATGGTGATGACCTTTATGGGGATGGCCACGATGTGGATGGCGGTCTTTGCCGATATCGGGATCTGCTTGATCGTGGTGGCGTGGGGTATGGCTCTTTTAGGTGCGGAAAAGACGCTTCGTCACTAAAGGGACTCTCCGGAACAAGCCTCAAGTGTTAACTTGGGGCTTTTTCGTTGGGTGAGATTCTTCGGATGATTCGACGGATGTGTCTATGTCGGTTTATATGTATGAGTATACGTATGAGTATATGTATGAGTATGCGTATACGTAGATGCAGGACGTCGGATAGCTGTATTGAAGTTTTTGGGAAGGGAAGACAAAGAAAAACGGCGAACCGTTTTAAGGGTTCGCCGTTTTAGCAAAGCGCTCTAGCAGCTAGAAATTAAGCAGCCAATTCGTCTTCGTCGAGCGGTTCCGTACCGAGTTCGCCTTCCAAGCGGGAGACGACCAAAGCCGTGGTGGAGTCACCGACGACGTTGATGGACGTACGGATCATGTCGAGAACGCGGTCAACACCGGCGATCAAAGCAACGGCTTCGAGCGGGATACCGACTTGCGTGAACACGATCGTGGACATGATCAAACCAGCACCCGGAACACCGGCCGTACCGATAGCAGCCATCACACCCATCATCACGACCGTGATTTGGTCCGTGATGGAAAGGTCGATACCGTAGACTTGAGCGGCGAAGATAGCCGTCACGCCCATGTACACAGCCGTACCATTCATGTTGATGGTGTTACCCAACGGAACAGCGAAGCTGGAAATCGTCTTCGTTGCGCCAAGCTTGCGGCAAGAGAGCAAGTTAGCGGCCATGGCAGCAGCGGAAGAACACGTCGTGAATGCGATCAACCACGGTTCAAAGATGCCCTTGAAGTACGTACCCACCGGGATGCGGATGATACCGAGCACGATCGGGATGTAAACGAGAACGACCAACAATGCCGTTGCAACGAAGGAAGCGAGAATCAACTTACCGAGTGGCAAGAGAACTGCCAAGCCGTGACGGGAGACCGTGAAAGCGATCAAACCGAACACGCCGATCGGAGCGTAACGCATCACAGCGTTCGTCATACGGATCATCACGTCGCCAACGAGGTCGAAGAATTGCAAGACGGGCTTGCCGCGTTCGCCCATGGCGCTCAAGCAGAAGCCGAACATGATCGCAAAGAAGATCACTTGGAGCATGGAGCCCTTCGTGAAGGCTTCAAACGGATTAATCGGAACGATGTTGAGCAAAACGTCAACAAATGCCGGAGCCGTGACAGTCTTAGCCTTCAAGCCTTCCGTCGTCAACGTCAAACCGACACCCGGGTCGATAACACCGGCCACGATCAAACCGAACGTCACGGAAATAGCGGTCGTGATGGCAAACACCAAAACCGTCTTAACGGCCACACGGCCGAGCTTGGAAATGTCCGAAATACCGGCAGCACCGGCCACCAACGTGGCGAACACCAAGGGAACGACAACCATACGAATCAATCGAATGAACAATTGACCCAACGGTTGTAAATAGGTTGCAGCAAAGTCGCTGGAAACAACAGCACCAACGACCACACCGAGAACAAGACCTGCGAGCATCTGTGCCGGTAAACCGAACTTAGATCCTTTAGCCATTGCTTTCTCCTTGTAATAGTTATAGATCGATGCAATGATGGCTGATTTTCTTAGTGAAACCTTTTTGCACACAAAGCAAGAGCATTTTGACAATAAGAACAAAATACCACGAACCGTAATTTACCTTATTTACAATTAGATAAAAATTACGGGTAAGCCCGCATTTTTGGTACGTTCTAAGGGTTTTGTCCTAACCGGTAAGAAAAACCCTTTAGAAATCAAATAGAAAGCGAGCGAATCGAGCGATTCTTGAAAAAGCAAGGGGTACTTACTTTTGTTTGAGATATCGCAAACAAATGCGATTTAATGCGTTGCTTGAGATTGGTGCCATCGAATTGATTTTCGAAAGAAATTTCATCCAAGGCATCTTCAACACGATTAAAAAGACGACACTTCGTCCAATAATCGCTCGTTTGCAATAAGCGAACACAGAAAAGAAGCGTTAAAGAACGCTGTAAGGCAGATTGCAGCGGTACTTGAAGTAACTCTTCAATCGACGATTGTTCGAAGCGTAAGCAAAAGAATTGTGCGCGCCATGCAAGATGGTCTAAGAATTCGCGGCGGTACAAACTTTCGACTTCTCGTAAGAGCGACTTGTCTAAGTCGTAATGATCAAGCGTGGGCCAAGTATTAACCGTGAGATCGATCGGAATCGTTTGGATCAACACGTCCCCTTTTTGATCGAATACCGTCATGGATTTGGCCTTCAGATTCCCCGATTCGATCAGGCGATGGGCGCAAAAGCCTTCCTGATCACTCATCGGGAAGTATTGACCTAATACTTGAAGTGATGCTTCATCCAAATAGGGTTTTTCGCTTCGGTGTTCAATCACAAGATCGGATGTGATGGCACGAGCCGTTGCAATGGCACTCCCCTCCTCATTCATCAAGATAATGGCGTTTGGTAAGCGCGGCGTTTCTTTGACGGGTTCAGGACGTCGAGGGACTTTCGGTAAAGCCGGATTTTCCGGTGTCGGTTTCGGACGATGGATACGCTCGACGCGTTTGATCGGTTTAACCGGCTCTTGAGGCTTTTTACCGGATGAGCGCCAAATGCTCGCAATCAGATAAATGACCACAAGCAAACACACGACCGTTAATACTAAAAAGAGATCTTTTTCGCTGTATGCCATCACTTTAACCAAAACTTGAATCTAGTTAGGCTTCACTATACCTGAGAGACCCTGAGAAATCTTTTTCGTTGTGGTGTTCGTTAATTGTCGAACATTTGGTTTTAAACAAATTGTCAAGATAGCACCTCTTTTACAATACGAACGGTAGATTTAGACACGATTCAGAGAAAGGTTTTTGGTGATGACGGATTTAACGCATTTTCGATTAAATAACGGCGTACGTATTCCGAGTTTGGGGATCGGTACGTGGCAATTGCCGGAAAGTCCTCAATTGGTCGAAAGTTTGGTCGGCGCCATCAAGATGGGTTACCGCTACATCGACACGGCCGCCATCTATGAAAACGAAGCCAGCGTTGGCGAAGCCATTCGCATGAGCGGTGTGGCGCGTGAGGACATGTTCGTTTTAAGTAAATGTTGGACCGCTCACCGTACCTACGATTCCGTGCTTCGTGCGTTTGACGACACGATGAAACGCTTGCGTTTGGATTACCTTGACTGCTATCTCATTCATTGGCCCTGCACCAAGGGCGATCCTTTGGCTTGGCAAAGTGTCAATATTGGTACGTGGCGCGCTTTTGAACGTCTTTATGAAGAAGGCGTGGTGAAGTCGATCGGTGTCTCCAACTTCCTTGTGCACCACTTGGTGAGTTTCTTGAGCAAAGCCAACGTGAAGCCCGCCATCAATCAATTGGAATACCACCCGGGCTATCGCCAACAAAAGGCCGTTCAATTCTGTCAAAAAGAAGGGATCCAAGTTCAGGCTTGGTCCCCGTTGGGGCATGGCGCTTTAGTTGATGTGCCGGAAATCGCTCAAATCGGCGCCGATCACGGCAAGAGTGCCACGCAAGTGATC
>JAFNZB010000122.1 GCA_017383055.1 Burkholderiaceae bacterium
CATGCAAAATGTTTTGGGCACGATTCTCTTTATTTTGGCCGCATTGACCGATGCGTTTGACGGCTACATTGCTCGTAACTACAACATGGAAAGCGCCATCGGTGCCTTTTTGGATACCACGGCTGATAAGTTGATGGTTTGCGCCGCCTTGATCGTGTTGTTGGCGTTTGATCGTGTGGACATGATGGTCGCCTTGATCATCATCGGTCGTGAGATCACGGTGACGGCCCTTCGCGAATGGATGGCCAAGGTGGGTGCCGCGGCCCGCGTGAAAGTCAATTGGTTCGGTAAGATCAAAGCGATTGCTCAAATGGTCGCTATCCCCATGTTGCTCTTTTGGGAACCGGCTTTCGGAATCGACATGGCCTGGTTGGGTACGATTTTGATCTACGTGGCGGCCATTTTGACGATTTACTCCATGGTCGTTTATCTTCGCGCTGCAAGCCCCTATTTGTCCGAAGATACGCCGGTTAAATAACCGAAAATACGCAGAAAGCCGTATTTATTTAAAAAAATAAGGCAAGTCTTTCTGCAATAAGGGAAAAAAGCACTCTACAAAGGGTGCTTTTTTCGTTAAAATGCCTGACCCCAAAAAAATTTATAACAAACTTTTTCTCTTTCTTTCATTAGGAATTTCTGACGATGGATCCGTTTAACGCTGGTTGGTTATCTATCCTTCCTCCGATCATCGCTATTTCCTTGGCATTGATTACCAAGGAAGTGATCACGTCGCTTTTGATCGGTATCCTTTCGGGTACGTTTATTTACTGCATGGGCATGAATCATTCCAACGTGCTCATCGGTTCGATCGAAACGGCTTTTGACCTCATGGGTACGAAGGTTGACTTCAGCATCTTGCTTTTCTGCACGATGTTGGGTGCTCTCGTGTACACGATTTCCATGGCCGGCGGTAGCCGCGCCTACGGTAACTGGGCTGTCAAACACATCCGCGGCCGCCGTTCCTCTTTGATGGCGACGAGCGGTTTGGGTTTCTTGATCTTCATCGACGACTACTTCAACTGCTTGACGGTCGGTACGGTGATGCGCCCGGTGACCGACACGTACAAAGTTTCTCGTGCGAAGTTGGCTTACATCATCGACTCGATGGCCGCTCCGATTTGTATCATCGCTCCGATCTCCTCTTGGGCCGCTGCTGTCGGTAGCTCCTTGAAGGAAACGGGTGCGTTTGAAAGTGACTTTGCTGCTTTTGTTTCCACCATCCCGTACAACTTCTACGCTTTGGCATGTATTGCCATGGTGCTCTTTATCTGCTACACGGGCTTTGACTTCGGTCCGATGCGTAAGGCTGAAGAACGTGCCGTGGACGGCAACCTCGGTGATATCGGCGGTCGTGACGAAGGCATCACGGTGTCTGAGCGCGGTACGGTTTGGGATATGTTGGTCCCGATCTTCGCTTTGATCGTTTTCTCCGTGTTGGCTTTGATGTACACGGGTGGTTATTGGGGCGATGACGCTGCTTACCACACGTTTGCCGCTTCCTTGGGTAATAGTTCTGCTTCCAAGTCTTTGGTTTGGGCATCCTTCGGTGCATTGGGTGTGGCCTTCTTGATGTTTGTGCCGCGTAAGCTCATCACGTTCCGTGAGTTCATGGACGGTTCCGTCGAAGGTATGAAGATGATGTTGCCTGCAAACATCATTTTGGTGCTCGCTTGGACGATCTCCGGCGTTTGCCGCGATCTCTTGCAAACGCAAGTGTTCGTTCAATCCATCGTCTCTGCCGGTGGTTTCTCTGCCGTGTTCTTGCCGGCAGCCGTGTTTGTGATTGCCGGTTTCTTGGCCTTCTCCACGGGTACGGCTTGGGGTACGTTCGGTATCTTGATCCCGATCGTGGTGCCGGTGGCTCAAGCGTTGGATCCGCAATTGCTCGTGGTGACGTTGTCGGCTACGTTGGCCGGTGCTGTCTTCGGTGACCACTGCTCGCCGATCTCCGATACGACGATTTTGTCGAGTGCCGGTGCAGGTTGCTCTCACATCGAACACGTTTCGACGCAAATGCTCTATGCTTGGCTCGTGGGCTTTGCCGCCTTTGTCGGTTACGTCGTTGCCGGTTTCTCCGGTGCGAATGCTTGGTTGAGCATGGCTGTGACGTTGGCCGTGTTGATCGCCAGCATCATCTTGTTGCACCTCTTCTGGGACGACAAGAAAAAGACGGCTTAATTAATAGATGCCATTCACAAAAACGCTCGGTTGCTCACAACGCTTCCGAGCGTTTTTGCATCCAAAGGATTTTTTGATGATTGCCAACATTTCCGTTTCGACTTGGAATGACAAAAAGTGCTCTATATTAAGATGCGCTGAAGTAGTGACGCCATGGGGAAAGGCTTTGGTGGTGATGCACGAAGAGGCAATCGTGGAGTGGTGGTTTGCGTCTTGGGAGGAGTCCAAAGCGGCATTGCTTCGACGTTGGCCAAAAGCTCATTGGGTTGAAGACGATGCCGAAGTCAAAGAAACGGTTAGGGCGATTTTCGATCGCGATCGTTCTCTAAATCTAAAACTTTGTCTCAAAGGAACGAAATTCCAAATCAGTGTTTGGAAAGCACTGATGTCAATTAATTTCGGTGAAGTGACTACCTATCAAGCAGTGGCTAAGGCCATAGGACGTCCGACAGCCGTTCGAGCCGTTGCCAATGCCATCGGTCAAAATCCGATTTCTTGGCTCATCCCGTGCCATCGCATTGTTTATTCGGACGGTCATCTAGGTGGTTATCGGTGGGGTGTTGACATCAAAAAACGACTTTTACTCGAAGAAAAACCACTTACAAATTTTTCTCTAATTTTTTGATGATGAGGCTCTTAATCTGTCAGTCGAGTTACCGAATTCGGTTTCAGTTTAGGAGCTATCATGAAAATTGTTGTCGCATTAGGCGCTCGAGCACTTCTCAAACGAGGAGAACTCATGTGCGCATCCAATCAAGTTGCTAATCTCCAACACGTTGCCGCATCTCTCAAGGAGGCGGTGGTTCGCCATCAAATTATCTTGACTCACGGAAATGTGCCGCAAATGGGCCTTTTGTCTTTGCAAGCGGAGAGTATGGCTAAGGAAGTACCTCCATTGCCTTTTGATGCACTGAGCGCTCAAACTCAAGGGATGTTGGGGTATTGGTTGATGCAAGCGTTGCAAAACGAAGTTTCGCATCGAAGTGTGGCAACGCTTTTGACTCAAGTCGAAGTCGACGCTGAGGATCCCGCCTTTGAGTCGCCCTCGCATTGCTTTGGGCCGATTTTTGAGGAAGCACTCGCCAAACGATTGATACACGAACGCGGTTGGATTATGAAGTTTGACGGGCGTTATTGGCGACGCGTATTGGCCTCACCTAGACCAATCAGAGTGATCGAAATCGAGGCAATCCGTACGTTGGTTGATGCCGGTGTGACGGTGATTGCCGCGGGTGGCGGTGGTATTCCGGTTGTTGTCAAGGATGGTCGCCTGCAAGGCAAAAGCGCTCTCATCGAAAAAGATGACACGGCGTCACTTTTGGCGACGTCACTTAAAGCGCAACGTTTGGTATTGGCCACCGATATTGACGGCATTTACGAAGATTGGATTGAGGTGGAGCCAAGGCGTCTCACACGAGTGCATCCGTTTGCACTCATGGCCATGGATTTCGCATCCGATACAATGGGCGCAAAAGTCAAAGCCGCTTGTGACTTCGTGATGAAAACCGGACGAGAGGCTGTGATCGGAGATCTGGAAGATATCGATGCATTAATCGAAGGGGAGGCTGGGACGGTCGTCACGCTCAAATGTGAAGAAACCGAGTACGAAATTCCGTAAGAGTTTCCTCAATACCACGGTCGCTAAGGCGTTTGCTTTAGCGACTTTTCTTTTTCTGTAGAAGGATATTTGTATCCTTTTGGCCATAAGCTGATAATTGACAAATAAGCTAATTCTCATAAAATGAGAGTGATTCTTATTTAGAAGTTAAAAATGCCATTATTTTTGTATTACTGCGCTTTGCCGATTCTCGTTTTGGTCATCTGGACGTTGGCTTCCGTCAACGCCTGGGTGCCAACCCTGTTGTTGCCCACGCCGTGGTCGGTCGTGGCATCAGCTGCGGATTTGATCGCGTCGGGCGCGTTGTGGCATCACATTTTGGCCAGTGCCGGACGTACGTTCACGGGCTTTTTTGTCGCAGCGGCTTTGGCTTTTACGCTTGCCTTTCTTTTCGCTAAAAATCAACGTGCGCATGCGTCGGGCTATTTGTTGATTGAAGCCTTGCGTGTCACGCCACCTTTGTCCTTGATTCCTTTGATGATTTTGTGGTTAGGGATCGGTGAAGGACCGAAGATTGGTATCGTTTTCTTGTCGAGTTTTTTCCCAATTTATTTGAATACGCTCTCGGCACTTCGAGGTGTTGACCCCAAGTTGCAAGAAGTGGCTAAGGTCTTGCGTTTTGATCGTTATGAAACGATGCGTAATTTAACCCTACCCGCAGCGATGCCGGGGATTTTGACCGGATTGCGTTTGGGGTTCGGTTATAGCTGGCGAGCATTGGTCGGTGCCGAATTGGTGGCGGCTTCGAGCGGTTTGGGCTTTATGATCAGCGAAGCCGGTGAGTTCGTTCAGACGGACATCGTTTTTGTCGGGATCTTTACGATTGCCATTTTAGGCATCTTGGCCGATATGATCCTGTCGCGTTTGGTCGCTCGATTCTCCACGAAAGGTTAAGCCATGTATACGATCATTTGTGAACACCTGACGAAGACCTTCGAGAGCGATCGGGGGCCTACGTCACCCATCAACGATTTGTCCGTGACGTTTGAGCAAGGCACGATCAATGCCGTGATCGGCCAAAGCGGCTGTGGCAAAACAACACTTTTACGGATGTTGGCCGGGCTCGATACGCCGACTTCCGGTCGTATCGCATTCAAGGGCGAAGGCCACGATCCACGTATTTCCATCGTGTTTCAGGAGCCGCGACTTTTCCCGTGGTTTACAGTTCGTGAAAACATTCGCTTGTCGGTTCGTCATTTACCCGAAGCCGAGCAAACGAAATTAGTTAATGAAGCGTTGGCGCTTGTTCGTTTGGAGCACGTAGCCGATGCGATGCCTGCCGAGCTTTCGGGTGGGATGGCTCAACGAGTCGGTTTGGCTCGTGCATTGTGTCCGAAACCTGATGTCCTATTATTAGACGAAGCCTTCAGTGCTTTGGATGCATTGACGCGTACGCGTCTTTATGAAGAATTCATGGCGATCTATGCGGCCGTTCCGATGACGACGGTCTTGATTACGCACGATGTGACGGAAGCCGTTTTATTGGCGAAAAAGATCCACCGTTTGGGCTCCGGTCATGTTGAAGCGGAGTATGATGTGCCATTTGACTATCCTCGTCGACTTTCAAGTCCCGGTTTGGCTGAACTGTCTGACGAG
>JAFNZB010000123.1 GCA_017383055.1 Burkholderiaceae bacterium
ATCCGTTATGACTTTTATCTAAAGAAAATGGGGCAATTTTTAGGAATCGATCGGGATTTTGACAAGCTTTTTTGTTTGTTTGCCGATGCGTGTCGGTTGTTTCCTCGTGACGGCAGCTCCCTTTATGGTTTGCGACTCGATGAGTTTTGGTCTCGAATGACGAGGATTGGGGAAACGATCACGAAACGACTTGAGGAGGATGTCGCAGTCCTTCGGCGATCATCGTTGGCAGAGGATAATTCGCAGAAAGAGCAAACTCAAACGATCGAACCGCAGTCTAAACGGACACAGGATCCGTTTAGTGTGAGCCTCAAGGGAGAATCTTTGGATTTGCCATTTTTTGCATAGATCATCATATATCGTCCTCTCTAGCCCTAAATGTAGGGCGTGGAGAGGGGGTGAAAATACAATCGAAATCAAAAAGGATCAAAAGTTGATAGAATCTCAAAGTTTCAAATGAGCTTTTAGGAATTTGGCGAATCATGGATTTCAATGTTCGTATTATGAAGATCGATCAAGCGATCACGGAAAAGGGCATCGTGACGTTTGAGGATTTGTTGCGTGCCACGGGCGCCTCTCCGGCCACGCTCAAGCGTGACATCAGCTACATGCGCAACGAATTGAAAGCTCCCATTACTTATTCACGCTCTCGAGGCGGTTACCTTTTTGCGAAGAATCGCAAGGAAGCTTTGCGCGCTGATTTTTATGAACGTCAAGCCGCTTGGTTTACCCCCGAAGAGCTCTACACGATGGTGACGACGTTGGAAAACTTTGGCGAATTGGAAAAGAACCGCCAAGGCTATCTCACCAAGGACATGCGTCAATTGGCCTCCCGTTTGCGCACGAGTATGTTTGCTGACCAAGCCAATGCCGATGAATTGATGAAGCGCGTCAAGATCAATTCCCCGAAGCGTAAGCCCTTCGCTAACGATTATTTCAGCGTGATCGGTCAAGGCCTTATTCGTCGCAAGCGTGTGCGTTTGGTCTACTACTCCGAACACAAGCGTGAAGAAACTCGTCGTGTGGTCAGCCCCATGCGTTTGACCTTCTATCGTGGTCGTTGGTATTTGGATGCTTGGTGTCATGAACGTGGTGCATTGCGCAGTTTCAACATCGAAAACGTCCGTCATGCCGACATCATGGACATGGCCGTCAAGATCGTTCCGATGAAGCAAGTGTGCGCAGAGCTTGATTCTTTGTACGGTATGTACCGTAGCGAAGAAGTTGAAATGGCTCGTATTCGATTCACTGGTATCGCTGCTAAGTTGGTCAGTAAGGAAATTTGGCACGTCGGTCAAAGTGATAAGTGGTTGAGCGACGATCTTTATGAATTGATCGTTCCCTATGCCAAGGGTAGTCCCGAAATCGTGGGTGACATCTTGCGTTTCGGTCCCATGGCCAAGGTGATGGAACCGGCTTCTTTGCAAGAAGACGTCAAGAAGGCTTTGAACGCCACGTTGAAGAATTATTAAGAAAGGATCGTTGTGTCTTATTTTCATCGTCACAACCATCCGTATCGCCGCAAGGTCAATAAGGAACCGGTCTTGAAAGCACCGCAGTCCGAAGAGATCGAGCGTGCTAGTGAAGAGATCTTCTTTTGTGGAGATCCTCACGGGTATTTCGATCACATCTTGAAGGCCGCGCAAGAGCATCGTCCGAAGGCGATGGTGATTTTGGGCGATCTTCAGCCGCCCGCACCGTTGCACGAAGTGTTAGAAGACATTTTGAGTTTTGTTGACGTGTGGTGGATCCCGGGCAATCACGATACCGATAACGACTACTTCTATGATCGTTTGTGGCGAAGCGAATTGGCTTCGCACAATCTCCACGGTCGAGTCGCATTGGTCAACGGTCTTCGCATTGCCGGTCTCGGTGGTGTTTTCCGTGGTCAAATCTGGATGCCGCCTTTGTCGCCCAACTACACCTCTGCCGGTTCTTTCATTCGTCGAATCGGTCGCGGTAACATGTGGCGCGGTGGTTTGCCTCGTCGACATCGTACGTCGATTTTCCCGTCGACCTATGACAATTTGCTCACGCAAAAAGCCGATGTTTTGGTGACGCACGAAGCGCCGGGTTGCCACCGTAAAGGCTTTTTGGCAGTCGATCAATTAGCCAAGAGCTTGGAAGTGAAATACATTTTTCACGGTCATCAACACGAAGATCGTCACTATCCGTCTTATTTCGGTTTTACACCGCGTGGTGTCGGTTACCGTGGTATCGTGACCTTAAAAGGTGATGATGTGGTGCCGGCTCAGATCGATCCGCGAGAAGTGGAAGCTTACGAAGAAAAGCCGCCGATGAGTTGGTCTTCGATGCCGTTAAAGCGTTTGGGTTGAGTCAAACGAAAAGTCCAAAACAAGAAAGCCGTTTCCGTAAGGGAAGCGGCTTTCGTCGTTTTGAGCGTCTTAGTGTTGGTGATGACCCGTTTTCACTTTCGGGTGATCACGACGAGGAACGGTTTGATGAGGGCTATTCATCGTATTGATGGTTTTAGCCGGTTCCATCGAAGCGGTGTTAACTTGTTTGACGGCTGGTTGCGGCTTCGGAGCCACGTGTGTGATGCTGGCTACATGGCGAGCGATGCGCTTGCGATTCTTGCTTGAGAGCCAAGTCTTCATCATGGCAACACCGATGGCCAAAAGGACCGGACCCAAGATAAGGCCCAAGAAACCGAAGGCGATCACGCCACCGAACACGCCCAAGAAGACAAGCGAGATGGGTAACGGTGTTCCGCGAGCAATCAATAAGGGCTTTAAGAAGTTATCGACGCTGGCAATTGCCAACAAACCCCAAGCGACCATAAAGACAGCCATGCCGATTTCGCCTTGACCGTAGAGCCAAATGGCGACCGGCCCCCAAACCAAGGGAGGTCCGACCGGGACGACGGAGAGAACGAAGACGGCAACGGAGAGCAACAACACGCCCGGAGCCCCTACGATCATAAAACCGATGCATGCAACGAGGGCTTGGCCTGCGGCCGTGCCGACGATACCGTAAACGACGCTACGGGTGGTGCTCACGATGATGTAAGAGAATTCGGTACTCAAATCGCCCGAGATACGTTCAACCAATTCTTGAGCTTTACGAGCCAAGTAGTTGCCGTCGCGATAGAAAAAGAATGCGATCAAGGCGACCAATAGCAATTGCACAAGGCCGTTGCCTAAGGTCATGGCAATGGTGACCACTTGACGGCTCAAAGGATTGACTAATTTCTCCAACAATTCAGCCATGGCTCGCGGCTGAAAGAGCATGCTCGATTGCTCGTAAAGCCACGTGCCGATACCCGGGATGTCATTGAGCCAAAGCGGGACCGTGAAATTGGTAATAGCGCCCGAGACCGCACGGATGGCACCCGGCAATTGTTGTGCGACGGCGACCGACAAGAATGACAACGGAATGATCACGCAGATCATCAAAAGGGTGACCATGAGAATCGCCGCCGGGGTCGGGCGATCGCCCATGGAATTTTCAAAGCGGCGATAAATCGGCCAGCTAACCATCGTTAAGATAGCTGCTAAAAGGATCGCAGTTAAGAAGGGGGAGACGACGTAATAACATCCGACGGCGACTGCGGCACCGCACAATAAGCGGATGATGATGTCGAACCGATCGCGTAGGCTAACCATAGGGAAAAACTTTGGAAAATTAGGGAGATTCTCAGCTTGTTAAGTCTAGCGCAAATACATTGATTGGAATACGAAAAATCCCAAAATCCCTACAATTAAAACCGTAGTACGAAAGGAATTTTTTATGCGTGACGAATTTCTCCAACATTTACCCGAAATCAAAGAAGAATTGATCGCTCGTGAGAAGGCTTTTGACGGCAATTTTTTGCACTTGACGCGTGATACCGTGAAGACCGCCAACGGCAAGATCCGTTCTCGTGAGTACATCAATCATCCGGGGGCGGCGACCATCATTTGCTTATTTGATGACGACACTACCCTTTTGGAGTACCAATGGCGTCAACCCTGTGAAGCGGCATTCTTGGAATTTCCTGCGGGCAAACTCGATCCCAACGAAGATCCGTTGGTGTGTGCCAAGCGAGAACTTAAGGAAGAAACGGGTTATTCCGCCACCGATTGGTTCTATCTCGGTCGCATCCACAATGCCATCGGTTATAGCGATGAGAAGATCGAACTGTATTTGGCTCGCGGTTTGACCACGGGTGATCAAGCACTTGATGACGGGGAATGCTTGTCGGTCAAGCGTGTTGCCGTGAAAGAAGTGTTCGAGATGGCCATGAACGGTGAAATCACCGATGTGAAAACGATCATCGGTGCCTTTTGGTTGGAAAAGTGGATGAAAGGCGAGATGCCTGAGAAGTCACTCTAACAAAAACGACTTAGTTCTCTAAATACAAGTACTTAGAGGCTACGCAAAACTGCTTACTTGTCGGCAAATTGTGGATTTTGTTAACTAAATTTTGATTTGATTTAACTCAAAAAACGCTCCTGACAAAGGCTTTTGGCTTGCCTTATAGTGTTGGGAGCGATTTCTTTGACGTTGATTCAAAGAACTGAGGTAACAATTAAACAATCCCAACTAGGCGAGTAATTATGTCTCAAACGATTTTGCAAAAAGTTCCGGTCGGTGAAAAGGTCGGTATCGCTTTCTCCGGTGGTCTTGACACGTCCGCTGCACTTCGCTGGATGAAGAACAAGGGTGCCTTCCCGTACGCTTACACGGCCAATTTAGGCCAACCCGACGAAGATGACTACGATGCCATTCCGGCTCGAGCCATGAACTACGGTGCCGAACAAGCTCGCCTCGTGGATTGCCGTCCGCAATTGGTCGCCGAAGGTATTGCCGCGATTCAAGCCGGTGCTTTCCACATCTCTACGGGCGGTTTGGCTTACTTCAATACAACGCCCCTTGGCCGTGCCGTCACGGGTACGATGCTTGTTAACGCCATGCGTGAAGACGGCGTTCACATCTGGGGTGACGGTTCTACCTACAAGGGCAACGACATCGAACGTTTCTACCGCTACGGTCTTTTGGCTAATCCGGAATTGAAGATCTACAAGCCTTGGCTTGACCGAGACTTCATCAACGAATTGGGTGGTCGTGCTGAAATGAGCGCCTTCTTGCAAGCCGAAGGTTTCGACTATCGCATGTCGGCAGAAAAGGCCTACTCCACGGACTCCAATATTTTGGGTGCAACGCACGAAGCCAAGGACCTTGAAAGCTTGGGTACGTCCATGAAGATCGTCAAGCCGATCATGGGTGTTGCATTCTGGGATCAATCCGTTGAGATCGCTCCTGAAACCGTGACGGTCACGTACGAAGAAGGCGTGCCGGTCGCTTTGAACGGCAAGCGTTTCGATGACTTGGTCGAATTGATGTACGAAGCTAACCGTATCGGCGGTCGCCATGGTTTGGGTATGTGCGACCAAATCGAAAATCGTATCATCGAAGCCAAGAGCCGCGGTATCTACGAAGCTCCGGGGATGGCACTTTTGCACATCGCATACGAACGTTTGGTCAC
>JAFNZB010000124.1 GCA_017383055.1 Burkholderiaceae bacterium
GCCTGAGAGAGCGTAGCATTGTAGAGCGTACGAGCAAACGAGAACGTCTTCGATAAAATTCTGCGTTCTTCGTCACCTGTAACCAAAGGAAGTTCAACAATAAAAGTATCTTTACTAGCTCTCATAATGAGCCAATACTAACATTTTTGAAGTTTTTTTGCTATCCTTCCCGACATTGAAATGACGGGTTTGACGCAATTTTCTATCAAACCGAATCCATCAAGGGGACATTCTTAACGATTTCCCCTTCTTTTTTCATTTTCAGATAAATCTTCGGTAAGATTGATTTGTTTTGGTTTTTAAATAATTAGGATTTTTTCACCATGGCTTTACCGACTATTGAAGTATTGGCAACGGGTGGTACGATCGCCGGTGCCGGCGACTCCGCCACGGGTTCTGCTTATTGCTCCGGCAAGGTTGGCGTCAACGAACTCGTTGCTGCCGTCCCCGCTTTGGCCGATGTCGCCAACGTGATCAGCAAGCAAGTCGTCTCCATCGGCTCCCAAGACATGACCGATGACGTGTGGTTGAAGCTTGTGCAAACGATCAATGAAGACGCCGACAAGGTTGACGGCTTCGTGATCACGCACGGCACCGACACGATGGAAGAAACGGCTTACTTCGTGCACTTGGCTGCCAAGACCAATAAGCCGATCGTCTTTGTCGGTTCCATGCGTCCGTCCACCGGCATGAGTGCCGACGGCCCGAAGAACCTCTACAACGCCGTGGTTTTGGCCGCCAGCGAAAAGGCTGCCGGCAAGGGCGTCTTGGTTGCCATGAACGAACAAATCATCAGCGCTCGTGAAGCTTTTAAGAGCAACACGACGTCTGTCGAAACGTTCCAACCGGCCAATTTCGGCACGCTCGGCTACATCTTCAATTCCGAAGTGCATTTCGGTGCCGTCCCCGCCCAAAAGCACACGGTCGATACGCCCTTTGACGTCACGGGTATGACCGAATTGCCCAAGGTCGGTATCGTCTACAACTATTCCAACGTTCCGGCCGAACCCGTGAAGGCATTGGTTGCCGCCGGCTACGAAGGTTTAGTGAACGCCGGCCTCGGTAACGGCAATATCCACAAGAACGTTTTGCCCGTTTTGGCACAAGCCGCCAAGGACGGTGTTGCCGTCGTTCGCGCTTCTCGCGTCGTCACGGGTTCGACGACCAAGCACGCCGAAGTCGACGATTCCAAGTACGGTTTCATCGCCGCTCAATTCTTGAATCCGCAAAAGGCTCGCGTTCTCTTGCAATTGGCTTTGACGGTCACAAAGGACCCGGCTCAAATCCAAGCCTTCTTTGACGAATACTAAGATTCGGGCTTAGGCTCGCTCCTCGAAGTGGATACCGTCTGCTTCGAGGATTTTTTTCGCCTACAATTTCGTCTTATGGATAAAGAACCTTATGTCGGGCGTTTCGCCCCTTCTCCGACCGGTCGATTGCATGCCGGAAGTTTGGCTGCCGCGCTTGCGAGCTACGTCGATGCTCGAGCGCATGGTGGCACGTGGCTTATCCGCATCGAAGACGTCGACATTCAACGTTGCTCCAAAGAATCGGCACTGTCGATCTTGGACGTTTTGGCTCGCCTTGAAATGCAAAGCGACGCGCCCGTCGTTTGGCAAACCGAACGCTTTGAGCGTTACGAAGCCGTGCTTAAGGAACTGATCGAAAACGGCATGGCTTACGGTTGCTCTTGTTCACGAAGCGAAATCCAAAAAGCCAACCTCGCTTTGGGTCGCGAAGGGATGATCTATCCGGGAACGTGTCGAGCCGGAGTTCAAGGAGCCGCTCGCGCCATTCGTTTCCGAACGCACGATGAACCTATCACCGTTCATGATCGCTGGTCATTTCCCTTCACACAATGCGTTGAAAGTGAAGTGGGCGACTTTGTCATCAAACGCGCCGACGGAAATTGGGCTTATCAGTTGGCCGTTTTGGTCGATGATCATGATGCGGGCGTCACCGATGTCGTTCGTGGTGCGGATTTGATCGACAACACGCCGCGACAAATCCAACTTTTAAATGCTTTGGGTTGGGATGTGCCTCGTTACATGCACATTCCCCTCGTTCTCAACGACCGACAAGAAAAGTTGAGTAAACAAGCGGGAGCCTTGGCATTAAGCGATGATTTACTTGAAGAGACCGAACGCGCTTGGACGCATTTGGGCTTTGAGCGCATCGGTGCCGATCGCCTCTCGGCGTTCTACCCCGTTGCGATCGAACAATGGAAAGAAAAGTTCCGAATCTAAACAGAATCTAACGAGTCGCCCTCAAAGCGGCTCGTATCTTTTTGGAAGGTCGAATCGGATAGGGTGGCGATGTGCCACCCTTCCACACCACCCACCATACGGTTCCGTAGTGGGCGGTTCCTCTAAACATCTAGCTTTGCATGTCCTTCAAGCAAAGCCATCCGTGTTTCCTAAGACGTTCGTTAGTTAACGTTGTTGTCAGTATCCAACTTTGTGCAATAGCCCAATATTTCTTTGATGAGTTGGCCCATTCCCAAGCTTTCCATCTATTGACCCCTAATTTCATCAAGGCTTCATACTTCGTCTTAATCCTCTTCCAACGTTTCCAGTACAGCATCCGGATTCGCCGTCTGGTGTGTTCGTCAAGAGTTAGTATGCGGGTTTTGCCCAATCCTATCTTGAAGTAGTTGTACCATCCTCTTAATAGGGTGCTTAACTCTTCTTGATATTGTTGTTGGCTTACCCCTCGGCTTCGACCTAAGGTTTCCTTGATTTTCCTTTTGAGCTTCATGATGCTCTTTGTGTGTGGATGGGTTTTATGTTCCTTTCCACGTTTTCGAAAACCAAAGCCAAGAAACTTCAAATTATCGGGAGATGCTAGTCTCGCGATTTTCGTCTTTTCTCGATTTACTTTGAGTTTAAGTCGGCTTTCGATAAAGCGAGCCGTGCTTTCCAATACCCTCTTCGCACTGCGTTCGCTACGACACATAATCATCATATCGTCCGCATAGCGTACAAATCTCAACCCGCGGCTCTCGAGCAGTTGGTCGAGTTCGTTAAGCAAAATATTGGCTAGCAATGGACTGATGCATCCGCCTTGCGGTACGCCCAGCGTGCAAGGTGTTTGCTTTCCGTCTTCTTCGATGGGAGCTTTCATCATTCGCAGAATGAGTGTCAAGATACGTCTGTCCTTGATGTCCCGTTCCATGATGTAGATGAGTAGTTCGTGGTTGACTGTATCAAAGAATTTTTCTAAGTCCATATCAATGACCCAGTCATAGCCTTCGTTTGCATAGCTCAAAATTCTTTCGATGGCATCTTGGGCCGACCGATTGGGTCGATACCCGTAACTACCTTCAGAGAATTTCGGCTCGTAGACTTCTTGCAACTTCTGCGCCACTGCTTGTTGGATTAGTCGGTCAATTACTGTTGGTATACCTAATGGTCGTTGACTTCCGTTCTCCTTTGGAATCCAGACACGCTTCACAGCCTTGGGGCGATATTTGCCCTTGAGTACGCTTTGCTTTAAGGCTTGCGCTAAAGCTCCCTCGTTGGCTCTCAATAGTCCCTTGATGTCTGCCGTGGATATTCCATCCACACCTGGGGCGCCTTTGTTGGCGACTACTTGTTTGAGTGCTTCATTGAGGTTCTCTCTAGTGAGGATGTCCTCAAGCGTTAAGCTCTGTGATTTCGTTGATTTGCAATCTTGTTCCATCTTCTGTGTCCACCGTTGTACTACTGCTTCTACCCTTGGGATATCCGTCCGTATCTCTCGAAGTTAGCTCATTTCTTTAATGATTTCAGTACCTGTTTTCGGTTTTCCTTTCGTTTGGGATTGCGGTTTATCGGTTTGGGCCTTCCTTGGCATCCATTCCAAGTACTATGCCCTCTGCTGACTTCTCCATCGCTAGCCGTTTCGCTCCAACGTAAGTTTGCGTTCGTCGTCAATGGAGATATCCTGGGGTAATCACACGTTCTTTTACTCCATGTCCGCACCACAT
This sequence comes from Burkholderiaceae bacterium, assembly GCA_017383055.1. Classification (GTDB taxonomy): domain Bacteria; phylum Pseudomonadota; class Gammaproteobacteria; order Burkholderiales; family Burkholderiaceae_F; genus Aphodousia. The sequence continues at coordinate 3,968 of JAFNZB010000124.1, forward strand.
TTACCACCCAGATTTCGGTTTGGTCTTTTGGATTTTGACTTCGTTTGCAGTCTTGTCCATCTGGTAGGCCTTATATGTGATTTCTGTTCGTTGCGGCAGAGATTCGCCTAGGACTTCCTTCAGTGCATTCCTCACGGTTTGCACCTTGTCTTCGGCTATCGGCTTCGGTTCAATTGACCAACTCCGCGCCTTAGGGACTTTCACCCCAGAACGTGCGCTTGCCCAGCGCACAAACAAAAAAAGGCGAATCTTTTGATTCACCTTTTTCGCTCAATTCTTCGTTTTAGAGACTTTCTAAAAGCGCCACCGCGTGCACTTCAATTGCCTCTTTTCGACCGACGGCATCCATCCCTTCATTGGTCTTGGCTTTGATGTTCACGCACCCCAAACCAACCCCAAGAGTTTCGGCAACGCTTGCACGGATCGACTCCATGTGCGGTGCCAATTTCGGGGCTTGAGCGATGATGCTCGCATCCACGTTGACGATGCCCCAACCGGCGGCATTGACGCGTTTGACGCATTCACGCAAAAGGACTCGAGAGTCGGCACCCTTGTATTGAGGATCGGTATCCGGAAAATGACGGCCGATGTCACCCAAGGCGGCAGCCCCAAACAAAGCATCGGTCAACGCATGCAAAAGCACGTCGGCATCCGAATGCCCCAAGAGACCTTTTTCTGCCGGGATGTTAACGCCACCCAAGATCAAAGGACGGTCTTCGACCAATCGATGGATGTCATAACCTTGTCCGATACGAATCGCCATTTCATTCTTCCTTCAAAAAATGCATCGCCAAATCAATGTCGGCGCTGTGCGTCACTTTGATGTTCGTGGGTAATCCTTCAACGATCGCGACCTTCGCTCCCACGGCTTCCATGGCGCTTGCCTCATCGGTAACGCCTTCCAGGTTTTGTTTCAAAGCGGCCTTCAGTGCTCCGACCTTAAATGCCTGCGGCGTCAACGCGCGCCAGCAGTGTTTGCGATCGATCGTTTTTTGGATGAGGCCATTTTCATCGACCCACTTCACCGTATCGACCACGGGCAAGGCCAAAATCGCCCCATCCACGTCGTCTTCTTCGACGCGCTCGACCAATCGACGGATCTCTTCTTCGCGAATGCACGGACGAGCAGCATCGTGAACGAACACCCAATCGTCATCTTCAAGCTCCGCTTGATGAAGACCGTTTAAAACCGTTTCGGCACGGGTGGCACCACCGTCGCTCGAGAGATAGACATTGCCCGGGAAGTCACACATGTGGATCATGCAATCATCGACCGAAACGATCACGTAGACGCGATCAAAAAAGCCGCAATTGGCCAGCTTTCCCACCGTGATTTCCAACATCGTACGATCGTCTTCTTCAATCAAGCGCAAATACTGCTTCGGGAAACCCAAATTCAATCGACTGCCCACCCCGGCGGCGGGCACCAAAGCCACTCGAGCCATTCGTTATTCCTTCGCTTTCACGGGAGCCGATGCGTTCGAAGCACCGCCTTCCGACGGGATCGCCAACAAGAAAACGGTGGCGATCACCAACACAAAACCAATCCAATCGTACACGGAAAAGACCGTTCCTAACAAGACGGCCGAGAGGATCGTTGCCGACAAGGGTTCCGTGCTCACGATCATCGACGCACGCACAGCTCCAATATCCCCCACGCCTTGCATGTACAAAGAAAACGCCAAGGCGGTCCCAACGATCACAAGCCCGGCAAAGGCCAACGAACTCATAAAGTCAAAGGGATAGGGCGTGTTCCAAACTTGGAGATAGCAGCAAAGGATGGCGCCCCCCATAAACATCGACACACCC
>JAFNZB010000125.1 GCA_017383055.1 Burkholderiaceae bacterium
CCCTTGATGCCGCCCTTCCACATACCGGTTTCGGCGTCGATACCGGACGGGACGTCGATGGCCATGTGCAAAGCTTGACGTTCGTTGAACCAAAGTGCTGCATCGATGAAGTCGCCGGAGATGGCCTTCTTGATGCCGACACCGAACATGGCGTCAACCACCACGTCAGCCTTCGGAGCCATGTAGGGATCTTCGATCACTTCGCCGCCCTTGGCGATCCAGGCTTCATACGCACGCAAAGCGTCTGCGGTCTTGGGCTTGCGGCAACCGATCAAAGCACAGATCACGTTGTGACCGCGGCTCTTCAAATGGCGAGCAGCCGTAAAACCGTCACCGCCGTTATTACCCGGACCACAAAGGATCACAATGGTGCTTGCTGCATCGCATTGATCATCGATCCAGTTAGCGGCCACAAAACCGGCGCGTTCCATCAAGGTCCCCTCAGGGAGAATACCTTGCATGCGTTGTTCCAATTCACCCAACTCTTCTAAATTCAAGAGCGTCGTCGACATCGTTAGTGCTCCTTAAATGTCACTGCACAATCTAATAAAACCGAACCATTTTAATGCATTGGATCGTTTTCGGGAACATTTTTCCAACAAAACTCCCAATATGTGCAAATACCCCCAAAAATAGGGCTTTTGAAGGGGAAAAATGTTGCTCCAACCCCTATAATTAGTAGATTAAGTGTTAATGTAATTTTTGTTTTTATTTTTTGGTTTTTACTTTTTGATATTGGAGATCCACCCCATGTCTACTTCCGGTGCCATGTTTGCACTCAAAGCGACGAGCGCTTTGTCTGACTTCCGTGCAGCCCGTTTGTTGAAGACGATCCAAGCGATCGCTCCGCAAGCCAAGGCCGTTTCGGGTCGCTTCGTGCATTTCGTTCACGCCACGCGTGAATTGACGGCCGACGAGTCTCAACGCTTGGACGCTCTTTTGAACTACGGTACGGATACCGGTGACGTGGCTGCTGACGCCACGTTCATGGTCATCCCGCGCTTGGGTACGATTAGCCCGTGGGCTAGTAAGGCTACCGACATCGCCAACAACTGCGGTCTCGACATGATCGCTCGTTTGGAACGCGGTACGCTCTATAACGTCGATTTCGGCGGTGAAACGCCCGACGCAGCCGTGCTCACGCAAGTGGCCGGTGTCTTGCATGACCGCATGACCGAAAGCGTTGTCGACGCTAACGTCGAAGCCGCCGCCATCTTCAATGAATTGCCGGGCAAGCCCATGGTCACGGTCGACTTGATCGGTCGCGGTCGTGAAGCTTTGGCTGAAGCCAACCTCACGATGGGTTTGGCCATGAGCGAAGACGAAATCGATTACTTGACGGATGCCTTCACGAAGGCTAACCGCAATCCGACCGACGTCGAATTGATGATGTTCGCTCAAGCCAACTCCGAACACTGCCGTCACAAGATCTTCAACGCCAAGTGGACGATCGACGGTGAAGAAAAGGAAGACACGCTCTTTGGCATGATCCGCCAAACGCACAAGGCTGCTCCGCAAGGCACGATCGTGGCTTACGCCGACAACGCCGCTATTTTTGAAGGCGCTGAAGTCGATCGTCTCTACACGCGCACCAAGGACGGCGAATCCTTCGGTCGTGTGTTTACGGAAGAAAAGGAATTGACGCACACGGTCTTCAAGGTCGAAACCCACAACCACCCGACGGCCATCTCTCCGTTCCCGGGTGCTTCCACGGGTAGCGGCGGTGAAATCCGTGACGAAGGCGCTACGGGCCGCGGTGCTCGTCCGAAGGCCGGTCTTTGCGGCTTCACGGTGTCTTCTTTGCAATTGCCTGAAGCTGCTCAAGATTGGGAAACCGACAAGGACGTCACGGACGCTGACGCCAAGAGCGATAAGCCCTACGGTTATCCGGGTCGTATCGCCAACGCTTTGTCCATCATGACGGACGGTCCGTTGGGTGCTGCAGCCTTTAATAATGAATTCGGTCGCCCGAACATCTTGGGTTACTTCCGTGTGTTCGAAGCTAACGTCGGCGGTAAGCGCTACGGCTATCACAAGCCGATCATGTTGGCCGGTGGTATCGGTAACATCCGTGACGACCAAACGTTCAAGACCGCTTTGCCCCCGGGCACGCTTTTGATCAGCTTGGGTGGTCCGGGCATGCGCATCGGTTTGGGCGGTGGTGCCGCTTCCTCCATGACGACGGGTACGAACTCTGAAGCACTCGACTTCGACTCCGTTCAACGTGGCAACCCTGAAATGGAACGTCGCGCACAAGAAGTCATCGACCGCTGCTGGGCTGCCGGTGATAAGAACCCGATTTTGGCCATTCACGACGTTGGCGCCGGTGGTTTGTCCAACGCCATGCCGGAATTGGCTGACCTCTCCGGTCACGGTGCCAACCTCGATTTGACGAAGGTTCCGGTTGAAGAATCCGGTATGAGCCCGTTGGAAATCTGGTGTAACGAATCTCAAGAACGTTACTCCATCGCTATCGCTCCGGAATCGCTCGAAATGTTCGACGAAATGTGCCGTCGCGAACGCTGCCCGTACGCTGTGTTGGGCGCCATCAGCGAAGGTGATGACTTGGTCGTCACGCGCGGTGAAGGCGAAACGCCGGCCGTTGACATGCCGATGGAAGTCTTGCTCGGTAAGGCTCCGCGTATGCATCGCGATGTCAAGCACGTTGAAGAAACGTTGCCGGAATTCTGCGCTAAGGGTATCGACATGGCTAAGGCCGTCAAGGACGTTTTGCGTCACCCGACGGTTGCTTCCAAGAACTTCTTGATCACTATCGGTGACCGTTCTGTGGGCGGTTTGATCCATCGTGACCAAATGGTCGGCCCGTGGCAAGTGCCGGTGGCTGACGCTGCTGTCACGAACTTGGGCTTTACGACGCACCGCGGTGAAGTCATGTCCATGGGTGAACGCACGCCGGTCGCTATCGTTGACTCCGCTGCCGCTAGCCGCATGGCTATCGGTGAAGCCATCACGAACATCGCTTCTGCCGACATCGAATTGCCGTTGGTCAAGCTCTCTGCTAACTGGATGGCCGCTTGCGGTACGGAAGGTGAAGACGCCAAGTTGTTTGACGCCGTTCGCGCAGCAAGCCAAACCTGCCAAGCTTTGGGTATCTCCATCCCGGTCGGTAAGGACTCCTTGTCCATGAAGACGACCTGGGAAGACGAAGGTGAAAAGAAGACGGTGACGTCTCCGGTTTCTTTGATCGTCTCTGCTGCTGCTCCGGTCGGTGACGTTCGCTTGAGCTTGACGCCGCAATTGAAGCGCGATGTCGCTAGCGTGTTGGTTGCCATCGACTTGGGCGCCGGTAAGAACCGTATGGCCGGTTCCATCCTCTCTCAAGTGACGCAACAATTCGGTCAAACGGCTCCGGACCTTGACGATCCGGCCAAGCTTGACGCATTCGTGAAGATCGTCCGTAAGTTGACGAACGCCGGTTGCGTGATGGCTTACCACGACCGTGCTGACGGCGGTTTGCTCGCCACGGTTGCTGAAATGATGTTTGCCGGCCACTGTGGCGTGACGTTGAACCTCGACGCCATGGTCAAGTGTGCTTGCGGTGAAGAAGTCATCCCGGCACTCTTTAACGAAGAATTGGGCGCAGTCCTTCAAGTTCGCGCCGATCGCGTTGAAGAAGTCCATGCAGCGATCAAGGCTGCCGGTCTTGCCGATTGCACGTACTTCATCGGTGAACTCAATGACGAAGACAAGTTGGTCGTGACGGCTCACGGCGAAACGGTCTACGAAGGTGCTCGCGGTGACTTGCAAGAAGCTTGGACGGAAGTGTCTTGGCAAATCGCTCGTCGTCGTGACAATCCGAAGTGCGCCGACCAAGAATTTGCTCGTTGCAAGGATCCGGAAGACACGGGTCTGTTCGTTCGCACAACGTTTGATACGGAAGAAGACGTTGCCGCTCCGTTCATCGCTACGGGTGTCCGTCCGAAGATGGCCATCTTGCGTGAACAAGGCTGTAACAGCCAAACGGAAATGGCCGCTGCCTTTACGCGTGCCGGTTTCGAAGCCGTTGACGTTCACATGACGGACCTCTTGACGGGTCGCTCCGACTTGGCCGACTTCGTCGGTTTGGCTGCTGTCGGTGGCTTCCCCTACGGTGACGTCTTGGGCGCCGGTGGCGGTTGGGCTACGACGATTCTCCGTAACCCGATGATGGTCGAAATGTTCTCCAAGTTCTTCGAACGCGGTGACACGTTCGGTCTCGGCATCTGTAACGGTTGCCAAATGATGAGCCACTTGCGCGGTATCATCCCGGGTGCTCAATACTGGCCGCAATTCGTTCGTAACAAGTCCGAACAATTCGAAGCTCGCGCCGTTCAAGTGGAAGTGTTGGACAGCCCGTCCATCTTCTTCCAAGGCATGGCCGGCTCCGCAATGCCGATCGTGAACGCTCACGGTGAAGGTTTGGTCCAATGGATCAACAAGGAAGATGCCGAGAAGGCTGTTTTGGCCGCTCGCTACGTCGACCCGATGGGTCGTCCGACGGAAGTTTATCCGTTCAACCCGAACGGTTCCGCTAACGGTATCACCGGTGTCACGACGCCGGACGGTCGCTTCACGATCATGATGCCGCACCCGGAACGTACGCACCGTACGAGCCAAATGAGCTGGGCTCCGGACACGTTGGGCGAATTCTCTCCGTGGATGCGCATGTTCCGCAACGCTCGCAAGTTCGTCGGTTAATCAACTGACCCACTTTGAGTGACGATTAGGCCATCAAGGTAAAACTTGGTGGCCTTTTTGTCGCCGATCCTAAGCAAACCACTCTATAGGTTTTTGCTCATCGCATTTTGATGCGTTTGAGCGTATCGTCTGAATTGTGTGAATTGATGGCCGAGCCTTGATCAAGGCTCGTCGCTAGGAGAATTTTGTGGAAATCGCCAGTTTAGTTTTACTTGGAACCTGTGTCGGTACGTTCGGTACGATGATCGGTTTGGGCGGCGGCCTCATTTTGGTGCCGCTTTTTATGTTTACGATGTTGGCCCCGAACGGCACCACGTTTGAAGTCGTTCAACAAGTCATCGGTACGAGCCTTTTTGCTGTGGCTTGTAATTCGGTCTCGGGCGCTTACGCTTACCTTCGTCAAAAGCGCATCATGTTCCGTGCGGCCATTCCGTTTGCATTGGCCACGATCCCGGGTGCATTTGCCGGTAGTCTCGTTTCGAAGTACTTTAGCGGTGCCGGCTTCTCCGTTGCCTTCGGGATGCTCTTGGCCGTCTTGGGTTGCTTCATGTATTGGAAATCCAACTCCAAGCGCGCAACGGCATCGGCCGACGATTTCGATCCCGCTACAGCACAATTTAATTTGCCGTTGGGTGTCGTGCTTACGTTCGGTGTGGGCTTTATCTCGACGATCTTCGGTATCGGCGGCGGCATCATCGACGTGCCGATGATGGTCTTTATCCTTGGCTTCCCGGCTCAGGTGGCCGTCGCCTCATCGACCTTTATCCTGATGACGAGCTCGTTGGTGGGTACG
>JAFNZB010000126.1 GCA_017383055.1 Burkholderiaceae bacterium
GCATTTGCCCTTGCATTGGTTGCGCTTGAATGCGACCCAGCAAGATTGGGAAACGCGTTTACGAGCTGCGGCTTCTCGCCAAGCCCAAGCTTTGATGGTAGAAGGCAATTGTGTTGCCGATTTCCCTGCAATTAAGTCGCTTGCCATGGACTTGGGTATTCAAGAAGTTTGGGTGCACGTCTCTGCAAACGATGCTGATCAAGCGTGCGCTCACGGTGTTTTCGTTCATTCGGCTGAAGAGTTATCACTGGTTAAGAATGAGCGTTTGGCGGTGCCGGCATTGCCTGATTATTGGGGCGAATTTGAAAAGGCCGGAGCATTGTGGGCGTATTCCACCGGAGTACAAGTAGGCTCGAGTGCGTGGCAAAAGTTATTCTTAGCCAATCCGATGCCGATTTATTTGTCCGGAGTAGTGCTTGACGATGAAAAACCGTTGCGTCGTCATGGTGCACAAGGCTGGATTGAAAATATCTAAAAGTAGTCGAAAAACGAAATGGGCTCGATTTTGCAATCGAGCCCATTTTTTGTTTAGTTGAGTTGAATCGAGGTTATCAAGTTGCCGGCAAATAGCAAGCACATGATGACGATGACAACGATCGAAACGATGTTGAGCCAGAAACCGGCGCGAATCATTTCGCCGATACGGATGCGACCCGTCCCGAACACCATGGCGTTGGGAGGCGTGCCGACCGGCATCATAAAGGCACACGAGGCACCTAAGGTTGCGGCGATTAACATGGCTTCGGGGTGCATATTGAGCGATTGCGAGATGGCGGCCACAAGCGGCATCATGGTTGCAGCCAAGGCGGTATTGGATGTAAATTCGGACACGAATGTCGTCAGCGATGTAATGCCCGTGAGCAACACCCAGTCGGGAAGGTTTACGAGAGCCGTGGCTTGAGCGCCCAAGACTTGCGAGGCGCCGGTCGATTGAATGGCAGCCGACATGGCCAAACCACCACCGAAAAGTAACAACACATCCCAAGAGATCGCTTTGGAAGCACTTTCCCAATCAAGCGCGTGAATGCCATTTTGTCGGTCGATCGGAATTAAGAACAAAAGAATGCCGGCAGCCATGGCGATCGTTTCATCTTTCAAGGCTTTGAAGGGGAATGTTCCGTTGATTTGTAGGTCGCGAATGACCGGGCCTAACGTCCAAGTCAGTGCAGTTAAAACGAAAACCGTCAATACAATCTTTTCACCGCGAGACATCGGGCCTAAATTTTGAAGTTCTTGGGTAACCCATTCTCGACCACCTGGAATCTCTTCGATTTGATCTCGAAAGAGGACCTTCACAAGCATCAGGTAAGTCAATGTCGTCAGAACAGCGACAACGGGGACGGAAATCGTCATCCAGTCTAAGAAATTGACATGATCGCCATAAGTTTGTTCGACAAAACGAGCGAAGATGCCGTTGGGGGGCGTACCGATCAATGTGAGTACACCGCCTAAGCTCGCACCGTAGGCAACGGAGAGCAAGAGGGCGACATGGAAATGATGTTCTTGCTTATCGACGGGGGCGCTATTGCGTGTCGTTCGTACGACGTTGATGACAGCAATGGCGATTGGGAGCATCATGGCGGCGGTTGCAGTGTTGCTGACCCAGGCAGATAAAAAGGCCGTTGCCAACAAAATGCCCAAAATGATTTGTTGAGGCTTCGTGCCGACAAGACGAATCGTCAATAAAGCGATACGACGATCCAAGCCCCAACGCGCAATTGCACCGGCGATTAGGAAGCCGCCGAAAAAGAGAAAGATTGTGCCGCTAGCGTAGTGTTTGAGCGTGTTGGCCGAAGAGGCAATGCCGAGCATCGGAAATAACACGATCGGCAAAAGAGCCGTAACGGCAATGGGAGCCGCTTCCGTAAACCACCAAATACCCATCCATAAAACAATAGCGATGCAAGCACGCCCCGCATGTGAGAATTGTGCGACATTGCCTGTGGTATCGAGATATTGATCGGGCAGGATGAAATAAAGCGCGAGAGCCAATGCCGGTCCGAGGATCAAGGGGATCAGTTTGGTCTTGCTGTTGAGGGCACCAGTTTCAATGTAAGAGTTGGGCATAAGCGCCTCCTCTGGTGTCGTTGATGGAATTGTTTCAATTCCGACGAGTCGGGATTGGATTGCCATTTGTTTAAAAATGACATTTCCTTGAGTGTATCGGGAAAACGATTAAGAGTAAACCCCTATAATCGAAATACTCATAAAAAAGCCTGAGATTTTTTCTCAGGCTTGAGATGGATTGCTTAGGAATCAGTCTTTTTTGACTTCTTCAAGTCGATTGAAAAAGTCTTTCGTCATGGCGTCGATCGGAGATTCGCCCGTTTGATCGATTCCTTGATCGCGAATGACATAACTGTCACTGGCCCATTCGCCCAAGTCAATCAATTTGCAACGTTCACAGCAAAACGGACGATACGGATTCTTTTCGGACCATTCCACCGGTTTCTTACAAGTCGGGCAATTGACGATCATAATCAAACCCCTTTAGCAGCTTGGCTTTGTTGGGCCAAGGTCAAATAGTACTCGTGGAGTTGACGCACTTGAGCGGTCAAGTGTTCAATCGTGGATTCGTTAACGATGACTTCGTTGGCGATTGCTTTGCGATCATCACGCAAAACTTGCGTGTTGATGATGGCTAAGGCCTGCTCTTCGCTCAAGTTGGATCGCTTGGTAACGCGATCGACTTGGGTCTTTACGTCGCAATCGATCACGAGGATGCGGTCGCACTTGGATGCCCAGAAGGGAGATTCTGCTAAAAGAGGCACGACCAATACCACGTAAGGAGCGTGTGCATATTGGTCCAAAGACATCATGGTTACACGTTGAATCCACGGGTGGATAATCGATTCGAGTTTTTCACGAGCAGCGGCATCGTGGAAAACCAATTCACGCATTTTGGCGCGATCCATCGCACCCGTTGCATCGATCAATTCGTCGCCGAATGCTTCACGAATGTCTGCGATGGCTAAACCACCGGGTGCCGTCAAAGCGTGACTGATCACGTCCGTGTCAATCACGGGTACGCCCAGAGAGGCGAATGCATTACTAGCCTGAGTTTTGCCGGAACCGATGCCGCCAGTGAGACCTACGATCCAAGTCATGAAAAAACCTTTAATTTGATGTTCTGATTATTTGAGGGATTGGGTCAATTATAGGGAGATTGACCGATGAGAGCGCCTCGGATGTGAAAAAAGGTCACTGTTTTCACAGTGACCTTTTGAATTCCTGGTCGGGGCGAGAGGATTCGAACCTCCGACTCCTACGTCCCGAACGTAGTACTCTACCAGGCTGAGCTACGCCCCGACTCTTTTTCTTCGCAATTAGTTGCGAAGGTGATGCATTGTAACAGAGAATTTTTGAAAATCAAGGTTTTTACCATCGAAATCGTAAATTGCTCAAAATTTATAAAAACTCAATCGAGTTAATGGATAAAGCAAAAGGTCACTGTTTTCACAGTGACCTTTTTGAATTCCTGGTCGGGGCGAGAGGATTCGAACCTCCGACTCCTACGTCCCGAACGTAGTACTCTACCAGGCTGAGCTACGCCCCGACTCTTGTTTCCTTCGTGTTAAGACTTTCTCTCAATCACGAAGAAGAAGCATTGTAACAAGGAATTTTTGAAAATGCAAGAGGGAATCGAAGAAAGTGCGTTTTTGCCTCGTTCGTATTCAGCGAGAGCGCGAGCTTTGCACTTTTCGATAGCACCTGTAGCCTTGATGATTTCGGAAATCTTTTCAAAATCGCCCTTGCCTTCGCGAATGGCGGTCTCAATAAAAGCTCGATCGTCGCTGGAGCAGCTTTCAAGCGCATAGATCACCGGAAGCGTGACCTTACCTTCAGCAAAGTCGGCACCGATGTTCTTACCGCTTTCAGCCGGGTTGGCCGAATAGTCCAAAATGTCATCGATGATTTGGAATGCGTTGCCCAATGCCAAGGCGTAATCAACCAAGCCTTGTTCTTGTTCGGGCGTGGCATTAGCGATGGCGGTTGCCATGCGAGCAGCGGCAGCAAAGAGCACACTCGTTTTACGTTCAATGACTTCGAAGTAGCGCTTTTCGTCCACGGACGGATCATGCGCATTCTTCATTTGGATGACTTCGCCTTCACTTAAGGTGTTGGCGGCGCCAGCCAAAGCTTCCATGACCTTCAGGTTGCCGATGCGAACCATCATCTGGAAAGAACGGGTGTACATAAAGTCACCGACCAAAACGGCAACGTTGTTGCCCCATTGAGCATTGGCGGTCGGGCGGCCGCGACGCATCATGCCTTCATCGACGACGTCATCGTGCATGAGGGTGGCGGTGTGCAACATCTCAATCGTTGCTCCCAATTCTTGGTGCAACGTGCCTTCGTAACCCAAGGCGCGAGCCATGAGCATCAAAAGAGCGGGGCGCATACGCTTACCACCGGCTTCTACGATGTAGTTGCCGACTTTGGCGATGATTTCGCTTTGGCTCGTGGTGAGCTCTTCGCGCAGGATTCGATCGACCGCGATCATGTCTTGCATGATCGGGGCTAATGCAGCCTTAACGGCTTCTTTGGGGTTTTGTGCTTCAGTCATAATCCCGCAATTATAAGGGCAAAGACTAGAAATTTTTCCTTGCAATAGAGTCATTTGCATTGGGATTCTTATTATTTAGAGGGCAAGGTGAGCAATTGTGAATGCTAAAAGTCTTGTGTTGGGTGCCAGAGTTAATCTGATACGGATTGGGGCTTGTGTCAAACTCATCGTTTGTCATATGAAGAGTTTGAAAAAGTCGTAAGAGCAAGGTGATGTTTTTAAAGCGTTTTTTTCGAGAATTGGTTTGAGAAAGGGATGGTGGAAAAAACCATCGAAAAAATTGCAAAAAGTGCTTGCATTTAGGGGGTATTTGTGAAATAATCACGACCTCCTACGCAGCTTTCGTCTGACAATTCCGTCAGGCATATTAACTATAAAAAGGTTTCGCAGACAGTGCGTTGGCTGAGCGAAACGGGCGAGGTATATTAAATGTACGCAATCATCAAGACCGGTGGCAAGCAATATCGCGTTGCTGCTGGTGACAAGATCAAGGTTGAAACGATCGAAGCTGAAGTCGGCGCTCAAGTGACGTTGACGGAAGTTTTGGCTGTTTCTAACGGCACGGAACTCACGGTTGGCGCTCCGGTTGTTGAAGGCGCTTCCGTTACCGCTACGGTCGTCTCTCACGGCCGCCACGACAAGGTTCGCATCTTCAAGATGCGTCGCCGTAAGCACTCCATCAAGAGCGCTGGTCATCGTCAAAACTACACGGAGCTCAAGATCGAAACGATCGCAGCTTAATTCTTAGAGAGAGTATTAGAAAATGGCACATAAGAAGGGCGGCGGCTCTACGCGCAACGGTCGTGACTCCCAAGCTAAGCGTCTTGGTGTGAAGGTTTTCGGTGATGCAGCTATCAATGCTGGTGGCATCATCGTTCGTCAACGTGGTACGCAATTCCACCCGGGTGAAAACGTGGGTATGGGCCGCGATCACACGTTGTTCGCAAAGGTTGACGGTACGGTTAAGTTCGAAGTCAAGGGCAAGAAGAACGACCGTTTCGTGAAGGTTATCCCGGCCTAATTCATTAGGTTTGAACCTTACTCACTTTTGTGATAAAAAAGCCATGTCGCACTGACATGGCTTTTTTGAGTTTAAAGAGAATTCCATTATGAAATTTGTTGATGAGGCCCGAATTGAGGTCGCTGGCGGTAAGGGCGGTAACGGTGTTGCTTCCTTCCGTCGTGAAAAGTTTATTCCGAAGGGTGGCCCCGATGGCGGTGACGGCGGTCGCGGTGGTAACGTGTACGCAGTCGCTGACTGCAACATCAACACCTTGATCGACTATCGCTATGCTCGCAAGCACTTTGCGAAAAATGGTGAAAATGGTCGTGGTTCCGACTGCTACGGTGCAGGCGGTACCGATATCGAATTGAAGATGCCGGTGGGTACGTTGGTGACCGATTCCGATACGGGTGAGTTGGTGGCTGACTTGACCACGCATGGTGAGCGCTATTTGATCGCTCGCGGCGGTAAGGGCGGTTTGGGCAACTTGCACTTCAAGAGCTCCGTTAACCGTGCTCCGCGTCAATGCACGCCGGGCGAACCGGGTGAGCACCGTAATTTGAGTCTCGAATTGAAGGTGTTGGCTGACGTCGGTTTGTTGGGGATGCCCAACGCCGGTAAGTCCACGTTCATTTCTGCAGTCTCCAATGCTCGTCCGAAGATTGCCGACTATCCGTTCACGACGTTGCATCCGCAATTGGGTGTGGTTCGTGTCGGTCCGGAACAAAGTTTCGTGGTGGCAGACATCCCGGGCTTGATTGAGGGTGCAAGCGAAGGGGCCGGTCTCGGTCACTTGTTCTTGCGTCACTTGTCCCGTACGAAGATCCTTCTTCATATTATCGATATGGCTCCGTTTGATCCGGACGTTGATCCGGTGCAAGAAGCCAAGGCTTTGGCTGAAGAACTTCGTAAGTATGACGAAGACCTTTATGAGAAGCCCCGTTGGTATGTTCTCAATAAGCTCGACTTGCTCGAAGACGATGTTCGCGCTGACCGCGTGGCCGAATTGAAGGCCGGTCTCGGTTTGGGTGAAGAGGATCGCGTGTTCGTGATTTCCGCGGCAACGCGTGAAGGTTGTGAAGATTTGATCAAGGCAATCGCCGAGACGATCGACCAACAACGTCGCGACGAAGCTCAATTCATCAACGATGTTCGTTTGAATGAAGAAGCCGAAGAAGTGAAGATCACGACGGAAGCCTAATCGTTTACGTCTGACAGGCAAAGAAAAAGCGCTGAAACCAAAATGGTGTCAGCGCTTTTTTCGTTGTTAGAGATTGTCGATGATGGCTTGTCCCATTTCGCGAGTCGAAAGCGGAGAGCCACAGGGGAAGGCTCGAGCTAAGTCACCGGTGAATTTTTGTTGTTTGAGCGTTTTTTCAACGGCCGATTCAATCATATCGGCAGCATCGAGTTCATTGAACGAATGGCGTAGCATCAGGGCAACCGACAAAATTTGTGCGATCGGATTGGCAATGCCCTTGCCTGCAATATCGGGGGCACTACCGCCCGCGGGTTCGTAAAGACCGAAGTGATTCTCGCCGATGGAAGCCGATGCGAGCATCCCGATGGAGCCGGTGAGCATGGCACATTCATCCGAGAGAATGTCCCCGAAAATGTTCGAGCAAACGATCACGTCGAATTGTGACGGATTTTTGATCAATTGCATCGTGGCATTGTCCATGTACATGTGTTCAACTTGTACATCGGGGTAAGTTCGAGCGACCTCATCAACCACTTCACGCCATAAAACCGACGAAATCAAGACGTTGGCTTTGTCGATGGAGGTTACTTTGTGGCGTCGCATTTGAGCAAGACGAAACGCGGCATGGGCGATGCGTTTGATTTCGCTACGACAATAGACTTCGGTATCGAACGCTCGGGTGTCACCCCCGTTATCTTCACGCCCTTTGGGTTGACCAAAATAAATCCCGCCAGTTAATTCACGAACGACCACGGTGTCGTAACCATGTTGAGCAATGTCTTCTCGTAATGGGCAAAGGGCGGTGAGACCGGGATAGATTCGAGCCGGACGCAAATTACAAAAAAGTCGATAGCGACGGCGAAGGGGTAAAAGTGCGCCGGCTTCAGGGCGTTGTGCTTGAGGGAGATGATCCCACTGCGGACCGCCAACGGAACCGAACAAGACCGCATCAGAACGGTCACAGATGTCGAGAGTCTCCTTCGGTAAGGCTTCGCCCTTGGCGTCGATTGCGGCACCGCCTACGAGGGCTTCTTCATATTGCACCGTAAAGCCACAACGTCGGCTCACGACATCAAGAACATGGATGGCCTCTTTCATGACTTCCGGACCGATGCCGTCGCCGGGCAAGACGGCGATGCGATAGTTCTTGGACATGGCTGTTATCCTCGTTGAGATCTCAATACCGTAATGTTAGTCCTTTGGTGTGGAAAAAAGCGGGTGCAAAAAAGCACCCTGTCGACACAGAGTGCTTTCTGATGGCTCCTAAGTATTAGAAGCCGTGGATCAACCAGTCGGGGTTCGGGCGACTCTTGACGTGGTCCTTGCCGAAAAGGTGCGGAGCCAAGTCGGCCAAAGCTTGACGATAAACGTCGTGTTTAAAGTCGATCACATCGCGCAACGGAACCCAAAAGTCGTTCCATCGCCATGCGTCAAATTCGGGTTGGCCCGATGCGTAGAGATTGATTTTGCTGTCGTCACAAACCAGGCGTAACAAGAACCAAATTTGTTTTTGGCCGCGATAGACCGAACGGTCGGAGCGGCGGAAAGGTTCCGGTACGTCGTAGTAGAGCCAGTTGTCCGTATGAGCAATGATTTCCACATCGCCTTGAGACAAGCCAATTTCTTCCCAAAGTTCGCGCATCAACGCCGTTTCCAGGTCTTCGCCTTCATCCACACCGCCTTGCGGGAATTGCCACGCAGGCTTGTGGATACGCTTAGCCCAGAAAACTTTGTTTTCCGAATTGGCCAAAATAATCCCCACGTTGGGGCGGTATCCATCGCTATCCAACATGAAATGCCTCAAAATCACTAAAATCTCTTATTTACTTTCTATCTTTTTCAAGATAAAAAGTGCACAATAAAAAAATTGTACCTGAAACCTCGAGAAAACTATGCGAGCTCGTTCCTTTTTTATTTCTACTTTGAAAGAAGCACCGTCTGATGCAGACGTGGCAAGCCAACAATTGATGATTCGTGCCGGCATGATTAAGAAGCTGGCCGCAGGCGTTTACACGTATATGCCGATGGGTCTTCGTACGATTCGCAAGATCGAAACGATCATCCGCGAAGAAATGAACGGTGCAGGTGCCATCGAACTCTTGTTGCCGATGGTGCAGCCGGCTGAACTTTGGCAAGAATCCGGTCGTTGGGAAAAGTACGGTGATGAGCTCATGCGCATCAAGGACCGTCATGACCGTGACTTTGTGATTCAACCGACCTCTGAAGAAGTGATCACCGATTTCGCTCGTTCCGAAATCAAGTCTTGGCGTCAATTGCCGGTCAACCTCTACCAAATTCAAACGAAGTTCCGCGACGAACGTCGTCCCCGTTTCGGTGTGATGCGTGGTCGTGAATTCACGATGAAGGACGGTTACTCTTTTGACCGTGACCAAGAAGGCGCTTTGAAGTCTTATGACAACATGTATAACGCTTACCAACGCGTGTTCTCTCGCTTGGGCTTGACGTTCCGTGCTGTGGCTGCCGACACCGGTAGCATCGGTGGTGACCGCTCTCACGAATTCCAAGTGATCGCCGATACGGGTGAAGACTTGATCGCTTACTGTCCGGAAAGCCAATACGCTGCCAACATCGAATTGGCTGAAGCTTTCAGCGTGATCGAAAAGCGTGCTGATGCAACGGAAACCATGCAAAAGGTTCCGACCCCGGGCAAGGAGAAGTGTGAAGACGTCGTGGCTCTCTTGGGCCGTGATTTGACGCAAGCGATGAAGTCCGTCGTTTTGGCTGCCGATCGCGTCGATGAAAAGGGCAATGCATTGCCGGCTCAAATCGTCATGATCCTCTTGCGTGCCGACCACGAACTCAACGAAGTCAAGGCCGGTAAGTTGCCCGAATTGAAGGAAGGTTTCCGCTTCGCAACGGATAAGGAAATCGTTGAAGCCTTTGGTTGCAAGCCCGGTTATTTGGGCCCGGTTGGCGTCAAGGAAGACGTGGTGATCTACGCTGATTTGACCGCTGCCAACATGAGCGACTTCATTTGTGGCGCAAACGAAGAAGACTTCCACATCACGGGTGTGAATTGGGGTCGTGATTTGCCCGAAGCCAAGGTTGCTGACCTTCGTAACGTTGTCGAAGGTGACCGCTCTCCGTGTGGTCAAGGCACGTTGAAGTTGCAACGCGGTATCGAAGTCGGTCACGTGTTCTACTTGGGCACGAAGTATTCCGAAGCTTTGAACGCCACGTTCTTGGATGAAACGGGTAAGCCGCAAGTCTTGGAAATGGGTTGCTATGGTATCGGTGTGACGCGTTTGGTCGGTGCTGCGATCGAACAAGGTCACGACGACAAGGGCATCATTTGGCCGGATTCCATCGCACCGTTTACGACCGTGATCTGCCCGATGGGTTACGCTAAGAGCGAAGCCGTTCGTGCTGAAGCCGATCGTATCTACGGCGAATTGAAGGCCGCCGGTGTCGACGTCATTTTGGATGACCGTGACATGCGTCCGGGCGTGATGTTTGCCGATTGGGAATTGATCGGTGTTCCGCATCGTATTGTGATCGGTGATCGTGGCTTGAAGACGGGCGAAGTCGAATACGCTCATCGTAAGGACTTGGGCAACAAGCAAATGATCAAGACCGAAGAGATTGTTGAATTCGTCAAGAATTCCATCAAGATCGCCTAATTCATCGGTCTGTAAAAGAAAAATGCGAGGACGTGAAAACGCCTCGCATTTTTGTTTCGCCCCAAAGGGTCAAGAGAATGAACAAAACTAAGGAAAAAAGCCTAAGAGAGCACGATTTCGATTTGCCACATTGAGTCAATCTTTGTTACCTTAGATACAAGTTCGAAAAATGCAATACTTTCGAACTGGTGATGGGAGAAAACTCATGTGTAGGAACGATCGTTATTTACAGGTGCCGAACGGTTTGTTTGACTGTTGCGTTATCGCAGCCGCTGCATGGACGTCTTCCTCTTCCACCTCAACATCCTCTACATCTCGTTGCTCATCAACGCACTGAGTAACGACGACGCTGGGTTTGTCGCTCAATCCCTCGAACGATAAAACCGAATTTTCATTTTTACCCGTGTTTTCAGTTTTAGCCATTATTGGATAAGTCCGTTCATAGGATCGATAGAACTGAAAATTTTCCTAGCCAATCAATGGCGAAACTGTAGAAAAAGGAATGGATATTATGGATCTCATTCGCAATTTCAAATTACACGCATTGGCCCTTTTGGTCGTTGCTATTTCCGATATGATCGGTACGCAAAAGTTCGGTCTTGTGGTGTTGCTTCCGTTGCTTTATGCCATGGTCTTGGGCGGCATCATCAGTTTGCCGAAGTTGAACATTCTCAATGAAAAGCAACAAGAACGTGCTGCCAAATTCATGCCGATCGCCATGCTCATCTTGGTGGTGAAGCTCGCTCTCGGTATCGGTCCGAACCTTCAAATGTTGCTCAATTCCGGTTGGGCTCTCATCATGCAAGAATTCGGTCACTTCTTCGGTACGATCATTTTTGGTTTCCCGGTTGCCGTTTTGGTCGGTATGAAGCGCGAAGCCATCGGTGCTTGCTACTCCATCGACCGTGAACCGAACGTGGCCATTATTGCCGAACGTTTCGGTCTTGATAGCCCTGAAGGCCGCGGTGTGATGGGTATGTATATCTGCGGTACGGTTTTCGGTGCTTTGTGGATTTCGCTTTTGGCCGGCATCATTGCGCAAACGGGTTGGTTCCATCCGCATGCTTTGGCCATGGGCGTTGGCGTCGGTTCGGGCAGTATGATGGCCGCCGGTGTCGGTTCCGTGATCGCTGTGTTCCCTGAACATGCCGATTTGATTCGTGCCTATGCAGGTGCAGCTAATTTGATGACGACGATTCTTGGTATTTACTTCGCATTGTTCGTGTCCTTGCCGGTCATGATCAAGCTCTATGACTTGGTAATGGGCAAGCGTGAAAAGAAGGCTTGATACACAAGCAAGCAAGAATGTAAGAACAGAATTGGAGAAATACTATGAATGCACAAAATATTGAAAAGTTGAAGGACTTCCTCTTTATCTTGTTGGTAACGGGCTTCTTTTCCATGATCGCCAACTGCATCGGTTATAACGGCGATATCGCAGCCGGTTCCGTGGGTGCTTTGGTCTTGGTTGCATTGGCATTGATTGGCGTCATTTTGAGCATGTTGCCGGGTTTCAATCGCTTACCGCTCGTTTTCTGGGTCTCTGCCGTTGGTGTGGCCGTTTCGATTCCGGGTTTCCCGGGTGGTGATTGGGTCGTTGCTCAATGCAACAACATCAATTTGATGGCAACGACGACCCCGATTTTGGCTTATGCCGGTTTGTGCGTCGGTAAAGACTTGGAAGCTTTCAAGAAGTTGTCTTGGCGTATCATCCCCGTGGCATTGTGTGTAGCCGCCGGTACGTTCCTCTGCGCAACGATGATGGCTGAGTTTGTCTTGCACTTGGAAGGCGTAATCTAACGACATCAATAAAAGGGAGCATGGCTGTGTACGCATGCTCCCTTTTTTTACTGAAGGGATTCAATTATGGATAAGGCACAATTGAAGCAACGCGTTTGTGAAGCTATTAAGGCTCGACGTGCTGACATCGAAGCATTGGCAGCCGCCATTGCTGCTGAACCGGAATTGGGCTTTAAAGAACAAAAGACGAGCCAAAAGGTGAAAGCGGCTTTTGATGCGCTTGGTCTAGAGTACACGGACGGTTGGGGTATCACCGGCGTTAAAGCGCGTATGAAAGGCAAAAAGAGCCTTCGCACCGTAGCCCTGTTGGGTGAATTGGACGCGATCGTTTGCCGTGATCATCCGCAAGCCGATGCGCAAACCGGTGCCGCTCACTGTTGTGGCCACAATGTGCAGATCGCCAACATGATGGCGGTCGCTATGGCTTTCAAAGATGCCGGCATCATGGACGAGTTAGACGGTGACGTGGTCTTTTTTGCCGTGCCGGCTGAAGAGTATGTTGAGATCGACTATCGCAACAAACTTCGTCGTGAAGGAAAACTTCGCTATTTGGGCGGTAAGGAAGAGATCATTGCCGAAGGTGGCTTTGATGACGTCGACATGGCCATGCAAATGCACACCAATATCACGTCCAATCCCAACGGTTTCTTCGGTCTTGGTGCAAGCTCCAACGGTTTTATCGGTAAGTTGATCGAATATCGCGGCGTGCCCGCTCATGCGGCTGCCGCTCCCGATAAAGGGGTCAATGCTTTGAACGCCGCCATGATGGGCGTGATGGGTGTCAATGCGATCCGTGAAACTTTCCGTGATGAAGATTGCGTGCGATTCCACCCGATCATTAATTCAGGCGGGGATTTGGTTAATGTGATCCCTGATAACGTGACGATGGAAAGTTATGTTCGTGCTGCCAACCTCACGGCATTGAAGCGCTATAACGCGACGATCAATCGTGCGTTGAAGGCGGGCGGTGATGCGTTGGGTGCTCAATGCACGATCCATGATTTGCCGGGTTATTTGCCCTTACGCCCCGATGCCACGTTCCGCGAAGTCTTGCGTGAAAATGCCGAAGCGATTTTTGGTGCTGAAAATGTGGCCCTTGAGCCTCATTCGGCGGGCAGTACCGACATGGGGGACGTTTCTCACTTGATGCCGGTGGTGCACCCGTGGGTCGGTTGTGCCAAGGGGGTTTTGCACGGTGCCAACTATCAACTCAACAATCCCGATGTCGCATTTGAAAAAACGATTGAAGTCTTGGCGATGACGATTATCGATTTGTTGGTTGACGATGCGGCCAAGGCCGATGCAATTTGCCGAAACTTCAAGCCTGAGCTCGATCGAGTCTCTTACTGCGAATACATGGATTCAATCCAATAATCGTTGTTTGAGTGACAAAAGCAAAACCGCCTCATTTGAGGCGGTTTTCATTTCAGAAGGGGCTGATGGCTTATTTGCACTTGCAGCAGCACTTCTTGGTAACGGCAGCCTTGAAAGCGGCGCCAGCCGTGAATTTCGGCGTGACGGATGCCGGGATGGCGATCGTTTCGCCCGTAGCCGGATTACGACCTTCGCGAGCAGCGCGTTCGACGGCCTTGAACGTACCGAAACCGACCAATTGGAAGCCTTCGCCCTTAGCGACTGACTTCATGATGGCATCGAAAACGGAGTCAACCACGCGACCGGCTTGAGCCTTCGAAATCTCATTTTCTTCGGCGACAATCGCAATGAGTTCTTGTTTGTTCATGAAGAGCTCCTTTATCAATGAAAAATTCTAGAACGAACAGTGAAAATATATACCTAACTTACTGTCTTTGCTTGGTTTTTTCTAAGAAAAAGGGGGTGAAAACATAAAAAATCCCTTCTGATTAGGGAAAGCCTGACCACAAAAGGAAGTCTTGGAAAAGGTCAAATAAAACAAAGGCTTCTTTCATAAGAAAGAAGCCTTGTTGTAGATCGGCTAAAAATCGTGATTATTGAGCGACCTTGGCAGCGACCGGGTGGCTAGCGACCACTTCGTAGAGACGCAAGAACACGCCACTCACCAATTCGACTTGGCGAACCGTGTTTTGGCGAACACGGTCGTTGATCTTCTTGGAACCTTCACCGTGATAGAAGCGCAAGAAAGCATCGGCGAAGTCGTACTTCATCGTCGTCGTGTCTTGGGCCATACGCAAGAAGTCACGCTTGGCGGTGTTGTAGCGATCCCATTGATCGTTGCTCATGTGTTGGAAAATCTTGGGAGCCAAGATTTTTTCCGAAGCCGTTTGCATATTGTGAATGATCTTACGCAAGGCCTTTTCGTTTTCACGAAGCTCGGGATCCTTTTCAAGAATCGTCCAAATGGCGATGCCTTGAGAGAAGGCAGACCAAATGGCCTTGAACTCACGCACCGGACCCGGATTGATGAAGGCGAAGATCGGCAAAGAAACATTCGTTGCACGGGCTGCTTCATTGACCGTAAAACGGATTTGGTCGCGCAAGCAACCTGCAAATGCCAAACCGACGTCTTCGGCGGTTTGATTGTCAAGTTTCGTCATTTTCAAATAATCCTTTATTGTCGGGATTCGACCGGGTCAAACGACAAGCGAATCGTCTTGGGCGTATTGCCAGCCGGGTTAGTGGGGAAGGGGTCGCACGCACGAATGGCCGTTTCCACAGCCTTATCGAACGAGGGCAACGAACTTCCTCGAATCAATTTCGGAGCGCCGACTTGTTTGCCATCGGGCATCAATTCGACTTCGTATTCCGTCTTATATTGGCCCGGTTGCATGTCCGGAGCCACGTTGAAGATCAAATTCTTACGAACACAAGCGACTACTCGCGAATTATAAAGCGCCGTTTGAGAATTGCCGAGGTCACCAGCCATACGACCAGCGGCGTTGTCCTTGGACGTTTCATCGATACGCTTCATCTCGTCTTGTTGCATTTGTTGAGCTAACTGACGAGCCATTTCCTTGCGCTTCTTTTCTTTTTCCTTGCGGATGCGCTCTTGTTCGCGTTTCTTGCGTTTTTCTTCCTCGAGGCGCTTTTGCTCTTCGCGTTTACGCTTTTCTTCTTCTAAACGCTTTTGTTCCTCGAGTTTCTTTTTCTCTTCGAGTTCTTTCTTCTTTCGAGCCTCTTCGTCTTGTTGACGGATTACGTCCTCAGGGACGGGAGCAGGTTCCTCGACCTTAGGAGGCGTAGGCGGCTCGGGTTGCGGTTCGGGCTCAGGTTGGGGTTCCGGTTCCACGGGCTTGGGAGCCTCGACTTTGGGTTGAGGCTGAGCCGGTGCAGGGGCCGCATTCCAGAGCTCTGCGTAGACCACGTCTTCGCTTTGCGTATTCCATTGGAACACGACAAAAAGACCGAAGAAAAGGCCCACGTGCATCAGGACCGCCAACACGAACGAAAGACTCCAAGAGCCAACATTGGATTGGCTCTTGTTCGGAGCGTTATTCGTGACGGGAGTCTTTTCGGACATTTACTTTTCAACCTTCAAAGACAAACCCACACGTTGGATTTGCGCTTCTTGCAATTTCTTCATCACATTGACGACTTGCTCGTATTGAACGACCTTGTCGGCAGCGATCACAACGGGTACTTCTTGAGCACCGGCTTGTGCGTTTTTCACCGCAGCGATCAGACCGGGCATGTCAACGGCCAAAAGGTCCTTGCCTTTGCGAATCGACATGGCACCCGTCGGGTGGACGATCACTTCGATGATCGTGTCAGGGGCCTTTTCTGCCTTTTTCACGCTCGGCAAATTCACGAGCGACGGGTTCACGAACGGGGCGGCGACCATCAAAATCACCACCAATACAAGCATCACGTCAATGTACGGAACGACGTTGATGTCCGCCATCAAACGACGGCGAGACGAACGTCGAGAGGAGCGAAGTCCGTCCATGGATTAGCCTCGTTGACGTTGAAGGATGTTTTGGAATTCTTCGGCGAAGCTCTCGAAACGGATGGAGAGGCGTTCGACGTCATTGGCAAAACGGTTGTAAGCGGCCACTGCCGGAATTGCGGCAAAAAGACCGATGGCCGTTGCGACCAATGCTTCGGCAATACCCGGAGCGACCGTGGCCAAAGAGGCGTTATCCAAAGCGGAAAGGCCCGTGAAGGCGTTCATGATGCCCCAGACCGTACCGAAAAGACCGACGTACGGACTCACCGAACCGATGGAAGCCAAGGTCGGGAGACCGCGTTCCAAGTTGTCGAGTTCGCGTTGATAAGTTGCGCGCATGGCACGACGAACACCATCCAAAGCTTCGGCGCTACCGCGATTGGACAACTTCAAGAATTCGGTCATGCCGGCAGCGAAGATGCGTTCTTGCGTACCGGAGTGGCTGTGGTGGTTTTGAGCGTGTTCGTAGAGCTTATTGAGTTCGGAACCGCTCCAGAAGCGACTTTCGAAATCTTCACTCATGCGCTTGGCTTGACGCAATTGGAACCACTTTTGGAAAATTCGGGTCCAGCTCACCAAAGAAAGGAAAACCAAGATGGCCAAGACTGCTTGCACGACAACAGAAGCGTGCATGAGCAAGGACAAAATGGACATATCGGGACTAGCGTTCATTTTTTATTCTTCTCCGTTTTCGTAGACGGCTTTGATTTCTTGAAACATATTTTCGGGAATGATCATCGGCATTCCGCGAATGGGATCCACACAGGCGACTTTCACCGTGGCGTCACATAACAAGACGCCGTCACGGAAGGCTTTTTGTTCGAAGACAAAGGATGCTTGGCGCAAATTCGTCACGCGAGTACGAATGTCGAGCATGTCATCGAGCACGGCCGGACGACGGTAATTGATCGTCATCGAAGCGACTACGAATGCGCATGTACCCTCTTCGATCAACTTCGATTGATTCCAACCGAGGGCGCGCAAAAATTCCGTGCGACCGCGTTCGAAGAACTTCAAATAGTTGGAGTGGTAAACCACTCGACCGTGGTCGGTGTCTTCGTAATAAACGCGCACCGGCAAATGAAAGTCATTTTGCATAAGGGGTCGAATTATAAGGATTTTTGGTTGTTAAAAAAGTTCTTGCGTTTGGCCGCCGATGTGCGGGGCGTCATAGCCGAAATGGCGGTAAGCCGAAATCGTTGCGACGCGACCTCGCGGAGTGCGTTGCAAATGACCTTGTTGGATCAAATAAGGTTCCACCACGTCTTCAAGCGTTTCTCGGTCTTCGCCTACGGCAGCAGCCAAATTGTCGATGCCGACAGGGCCGCCATTGAACTTTTCAATAATCGCCAATAAGAATTTACGGTCGATCATATCGAGGCCCAAGGGGTCGACGTCCAAAATTTGCAAAGCACGATCGGCAATTTCGCGGGTGATGTCACCGTTACCGCGAACTTGAGCGAAGTCGCGTACACGTCGCAACAAACGATTGGCGATACGAGGGGTACCACGGCTACGTTTGGCGATTTCGTATGCGCCCGATTCGTCGATCTTGACGTTCAAAAGTCGAGCGGAGCGCTTGACGATGTGTGCAAGATCTTCGTTGCTATAAAACTGCAATTGGCTCACGATCCCGAAACGAGCACGAAGCGGATTGGTGAGCATACCGGCACGTGTCGTTGCGCCGATCAACGTGAAGGGCTTCAAATCGAGCTTAATCGAGCGAGCCGCAGGACCTTCCCCAATCATGATGTCGATTTGGAAATCTTCAAGTGCCGGATAGAGGATTTCTTCGACAACGGGCGAGAGTCGATGGATTTCATCGATAAAGAGCACATCGCCGGCTTGCAAGTTCGTTAGGATCGCAGCCAAGTCACCCGGGCGTTCCAAGACCGGCCCGGACGTTTGGCGAAGATTCACTCCCATTTCATTGGCAACGATATGAGCCAGCGTCGTCTTACCCAACCCCGGGGGACCGAAGACGAGCAAATGGTCCAAGGCTTCGCCACGGCCCTTGGCCGCTTCAATGAAGATCGACAATTGGTCACGTACTTTGGGTTGACCGACATAGTCGGCTAAGCGCGTCGGGCGCAAAGCACGATCGATGTTTTCTTCGTTCGGCGAGGCGACTTCGCCGGCGACGATTCGTTCAATCGTTTGCATCACTTCACCATACCTTGAAGAGCCAAGCGGATACCTTCGGACAAGTCGATGTCTTCAGGCAATTTCTTTGCCGCTTGTGTAGCTTCGCGTTCGCTGTAGCCCAAGCTCACCAAAGCCTTAATCACATCGGCAATTGCGCTCGAGGCGACTGTAACGCCCGAGCTGATCATGGCGCTGCCCAATTTATCTTTCAATTCGAGGATCAAGCGTTCGGCGGTTTTCTTGCCGATGCCGGGGACTTTGGTCAAAATGCCGACTTCTTGCATGGCAACGGCTTGCACCAACATCTCCACGCTCATGCCAGAGAGAATTGCTAAAGCCGTGCGAGCGCCAATGCCGGTGACTTTGAGCAATTGACGGAAACAGTCGCGCTCCGAGGCTGTCAAAAAGCCGTAGAGCAATTGAGCATCCTCACGCACCACCATGTGCGTGAGCAACGTGACTTTTTCACCCAAACCCGGCAAGTTGTAAAAGGTCGACATGGGAACGTCGACCTCATAACCGATCCCGTGTACGTCCACGAGAACTTGTGGCGGATTGCTTTCGATAAGCGTACCTTGGATTCGTCCGATCATTGTCGGTTTACTCCTAAATGGGTCTCCCAAGCGCTTCGCACTTTACTGCCGCTTGTGCGACGACGCGCGCGGCCGGCGGTAGTCTTGGGGACTTGCATGGCATCGACCATGCGGAAAGATTGTGCGGCACACATGGCGCAAGCGAGCGCATCGGCTGCGTCGGGCTGGATTTTTTCGGGTAATCCCAACATGTGTGACATCATGGCTTGGATCTGTGCCTTCGTGGCACGACCCGTGCCGACCACGGCTTGTTTAATTTCGGTCGGTGTGAATTCATGCACCGAGAGGTCATTGAAGGCAAGGCTCGTTAAAGCGGCTCCACGAGCCTGACCCAACAAAAGCGTGGTATGCGGATTGACATTGACGAACACCTTTTCGCAAGCGGCAAACATCGGCGTCGTCTCTTTGGCGATCTTGTCGACTTCGGCAAAAATGAAATGAAGGCGCTCGGCCAATTCGCCTTTGGGGACGTTGATCACGCCCGCCGTAACGAATCGAACGTTGGCGCCTTGCACATCGATGACACCGAACCCCGTGTGATTGAGACCGGGGTCGATGCCGAGGATTCGAACAAAGTCGCTCATGGCAGTCTTATCGGCCGAAACCGCCAAAACCACCGAAACCACCACCAAAGCCGCCGCCGAAGCGACCGCCAAGGCCACCCAAAGCGCGCATCATCTTGGCCATGCCGCCCTTTTTCATGGACTTCATCATGGTTTGCGTTTGCTCGAATTGCTTGAGCATACGGTTGACTTCTTGGATGGGCACGCCGGCGCCGGCTGCGATACGGCGCTTACGGCTTGCCTTGATGAGTTCGGGCTTGCGACGTTCCAAGGGGGTCATGGAATTGATGATGCCTTCGGTGCGAGCCAAAGCCTTGTGTGCGTCTTCGTCATTTAACTTGGAAGCGGCTTCAGCAAATTGGCCCGGAAGCTTTTCCAAAAGACCGGAGAAGCTACCCATGTTCTTCATTTGGCTCAATTGAGCCTTGAAGTCGTTCAAGTCAAAACGATCGCCCTTGTTGAGTTTTTCGGCCAACTTCTTCGTTTCTTCAACGTCGATCGCCTTTTGCACGTCCTTAACGAGCGAGACGATGTCGCCCATGCCGAGGATGCGGCTGGCCATGCCTTCGGGGTTGAAGGGCTCGAGACCGTCGATCTTTTCGGACACACCGACGTACTTAATCGGCTTGCCGATGCGGTACGTCACGGACAAGGCAGCACCGCCACGGCTGTCACCGTCGAGCTTGGTGAGGATCACGCCCGTCAACGGCAACTTTTCATTGAAGGCTTCGGCGGCTTGAACAGCCGTTTGACCCAACATGGAGTCAGCCACGAACATCGTTTCGACCGGATTCAAGAATGCGTGAAGATCGGCGACTTCTTGCATCATGGCTTCGTCGATGGAAAGGCGACCGGCCGTGTCGACGATGAGTACGTCATAGAAGTGACGCTTGGCGTGATCGAGTGCTTCGCGCACGATACCCAAAGGCTTCAAAGCGGCATCCATCGGGAAGTTGTCGGCGCCGGCTTGTTCGGTGATGACCTTCAATTGGTCGGCAGCAGCCGGGCGATACACGTCGGTGGAAACCGTCAAAACTTTCTTCTTGAGTTCTTTGGTCAAGTGGTGAGCCAACTTACCGGCAGACGTCGTTTTACCGGCACCTTGAAGACCGGCCAACAAAACGATGGCGGGCGGTTGGCTTGCCAAATTGATTTCGCGTTCTTTACGGGAGAGATTGCCGCCGATGATTTCCGTCAATTCTTCTTGAACGATACCGACCAAGGCTTGACCGGGATTCAAATTGCCGATCACTTCTTGGTTCATAGCCTTCGTCTTGATGCGGGCGATCAATTCACGAACGACCGGCAAGGCAACGTCAGCTTCGAGAAGGGCGATACGGATCTCGCGCAACATCTCCTTGGTGTTTTCTTCCGTGAGACGGGCTTGACCACGCATGGTCTTGATCACGCGCGAGAGGGATTGACTTAAATTATTGAACATAAAATCAGGAACGTTTCGATTGGTAAATTGGCACAACTTTACGTGCACTCTTCGCTAAAATGAAAGCCTGCTAGACGCTTATTGCTAATCAGTTTTTTTGAAAGTGACGCAAATGGAACTAAATCTATTATTTTACGGTGTTGCAACGATTTTGTACCTAGTTGCGGGCTTAAAAATTGTGACGGGTTTTAAAAAACAAGGGGATGTGGCACCGTTATGGACGTTAGGTGTCGCAGGCTTGGCGATTGTGGCCCATTTTTGGGTCTTACAAGGAGCGGCCTTCCCTGCTAAAGCCACGTTGGCGATGGACTTCGGGATCGCCTTTTCGGCTATGTGTTTCTTTGCGGTTTTGATGCTCATTTACGGGGCGCTTTATACCCAAGTCCACGCTCTTTTGGGAATCGTTGCCTTGGTGGCGGCTGTTGGCGTTTGGACTCCGGTGATTTTTCCGACGGGGCATTCGCTTTTGGTCGGAGCGCCTTTGAGTTTTAAATTGCATATTGCCATGGGGCTTGTCGCTTATGCCTTTATGATGATGGCAATCGTTCAA
>JAFNZB010000127.1 GCA_017383055.1 Burkholderiaceae bacterium
AGCAGCCTCGTCTTTGGGACTATGCGTTTGCCAATCGCACGAAAAAGGATGTCACGAAGCTTTTAGAGGCTGCTAAGAACACGACCCCGCTTTTGTGGGTAAGCATGTTCTTCGGGGCTAAAAACGGCTTTATGAAGCTTGTAGCGCCTTTGGCAACGCATCCGACGCAGCCTAATACCGTTTTGATGTGGGACTTGGCTTACGATCCTAAGATGCTTTTGGAATTGACGCCCGAAGAGGTGCAAGCTCGCTTGTTCGTTTCTGACGAAGACCGTGTGCAAGGCGTGGAGCGTTTGCCGATCTACCTTTGTAAGATCAACCAAGCACCGTTCTTGGTGCATAAGTTGGGGGTGCTTCGTGATGAGCGTGCCGCTCAATTCGGTCTCGATAAGCATCAAGCCATGAAGCACTTTGAATCGTTGCAACCGATGCTCGAACCCTTGATGGGCTTGTGGGCCGAAGCGTTGGGTGAGGAAAAGGATTTTGAGCGTCAACCCATCGATGAGGCGCTTTACGGTGAAGGCTTTGCCACTTACAACGACCAACGCAAAATTCAATGGATCGGTCGCCAAAGCGGGGAAGCATTGGCCAATTTGGTCCAAAGCGGTCGAGCCGTGTTCGATAACGAGCGTTTGTCAACGATGCTGTTCCGCTACCGTGCTCGCAATTGGCCCGAGACGCTCACGCCCGAGGAAAGTCAAGAGTGGCGAGCCTATTGCCATGCACGTTTGATGGAAGGCGCCGACGGGGCGTTGACGCTTGAAGCATTTGCCGAAGCGATTGAAGCCATGGCCGATGTCGAAGAGATGGATGAGCGTACCGAAGAGCTTTGCGGGGCACTTTACGATTGGTGCGAGCGCGTGAGTAATGCTTTGGACGACTAAAAATTCGAATCGACAAGATACGAAAAAGGGGACCGGTTCACAAACTGGTCCCCCTTTTTTCACGTTATCTCAATGAAAAAGGGAGAGGCGTGAGGCCTCTCCCCAACGAATCAATAACTGACGTTATTTGATGAGAGCATTCTTCGACTTACCGGCATCGAGGATTTCCGGAGCCTTTTGTTGGATAGCATTGAAGAGTTCGTAGCTAGCCTTCACGTCCTTAGCATCGGCGCGCCAAGAGACTTCGCCGGTCACGAATTCGCCCGTTTGCTTGTTGTACCATGCGCAAGATTCAACTTCGAATTCAACGTCGCCGCGTTTGAGTTTACCCACCGTGGTGGCGTAGGTGACGACGAACTTGGACTTCGGCACATTCACGATGGTACCGGCGGGGATACCCATCGTGTTAAGAACCGGATACTTTTCTGCGAACCACTCAACCGTTTCCTTACCGGTCAAGACAGGTTGCTTCTTGTACGTGACCGAAATCGTGGCGTGTTCGATATTATTGCCGGCCTTCTTATCGGCGTAACCGTACACATTCACTTCAGCCTTGGCCTTCGTGCCTTCGGGCAGGCCCTTTATGAAGGCTTCGACAGGCATCGGCTTGCCGTCCTTGGCGCTGTATTTGAGCGTGAGGTCAGCCTTCTTCGGATTGAGTTGACCGGACGGTTTCATACCAACGCGATGACGCAACGTGTAGTAGTTATCGCTGATAACGCGGTCGGGCGTGTCCGGATAGCTAAAGAGTCGGACATTTTCATCAAGCTTGCCATTGGCTAAGCCTTCTTCGGCTTCTGCCTTCCAACCAAGGTTGGCAGCAATTTGAGCAACACGACTCCAAGCCGTTTGATAACCTTCGATGCGAGAACCCTTGAACACTTCAGGCGCAAGGAGCAACTTAAATTCGCCCGCTTTCATGACAGCACCGGAGCTATCATTGCCCCAAATGCCAGTCTTTTGTTCAAACGTCGAGCAACCGCTGAGCGCGAGCACAGAAGCCGCAAAAACAGCCGTAAGAATCAGCTTTTTGTTCATAGAATAGTCCCCTTATCGTAGGTTTATGGTTTATTTTTGAAAGCCTCTGTTAGATTGCTGACTCATATTGACAAAGACGGTCAGAATAACCGTCTCGTAATAAAAGAAAGAACGCCGGGCTTTTTCAAAATCCTAAGCCTCGGATTTGGGAAAATCTATTGGAAAAATTACTTAGGGGCAAGTCTTGAAAAGAAAAAACGGCAGTTCGCGAGTGAACTGCCGTTTTGGTTAGGAATCCGTCAAGAATTACTTCTTAGACCAAGAATCCTTCAAACCCACGGAGAGGTTGTAGACCGGAGCTTCAGCCGTGTGATCGACACGGTCGGCCACGAAGTAACCCGTACGTTCGAATTGGAACTTTTCTTCGGGCTTGGCTTCAGCCAATGCCGGTTCAACGTAACCCGTGACGACTTCGAGGCTGTTGGGGTTCAGCAACGTGCGATAGTCGGCGTCGACGGCATCGGGTTGAGCCACAGCGAAGAGACGATCATAGAGGCGCATTTCCGTCTTGACGGCGGTCTTGGCATCCAACCAGTGGATGGCAGCCTTCGTCTTCACGGATTCGGAACCCGGCGTACCGCTCTTCGTGTCCGGCAAGTAGTTGCAGTGAACGGCAACGACCTTACCGTTTTCGTCCTTGTCGATAGAGGTCGGGACAACGACGTAACCGTAACGCAAACGAACCGGCTTGGCTTCGGAACCGTCAGCCGGGATCGTCAAGCGACGATAGCCCTTGGGCGGCACTTCAGCGAAGTCGCTTTCATCGATCCAGAGTTCGCGAGAGAAGGAAACTTCACGCGTACCCCATTCGGCCTTTTGCGGATGGTTCGGAGCGACGAGCGTTTCGGATTGACCTTCCGGATAGTTGTCGATGATGAGCTTCAACGGGCGGACCACGGCGATGCGACGAGCAACGCGGTTTTCCAAGTCTTCACGCAAGCAAGCTTCGAGCACGGAGTAGTCGATCATGCCGCCGGCGATACGGCTGATACCGCAACGTTCGACGAACAAGTGGATGGATTCCGGCGTGAAACCGCGACGGCGGATACCGAAGATCGTCGGCATACGCGGATCGTCCCAACCGCTCACGAGCTTTTCGTTGACCAATTGGATGAGCTTACGCTTACTGACAACCACGTGAGAGAGGCTCAAGCGGTTGAATTCGTATTGGTGCGAGAGCAAGAAGAAGTTCGGGCGAACGACATCAAGTGCAGCTTGCAAGAGCGGCGTGAAGTGTTCGAGGCTCGATTGGAGCAATGCCCAGAAAGCGGAGACGCGGACGCCCTTGAGCTTTTCCGGACCTTCTTGGTTATCCCAGCTTTCAAAGAGTTCGGCCATGGCCAATTCCGGCGTGCTTTGACCGAGCTTGGCACGATTGTCGTAAGCAGCGCGAACGAATGCCAAAGCGCGTTCGTCTTCACCGCGAGCCATCTTTGCGATCACTTCCTTGGCTTCTTCGAATTGCGGAGCGCGCAAAGCCGGGATGATGCGTTCAAGAGCCCAGTCATAGAATGCGCGTTGGTTTTCGAATTCGAGCGTGCAGATGGAGTGCGTGATGTTTTCCAAGCTGTCTTCGATCGGATGTGCGAACGTGTACATCGGGTAGACGCACCACTTGTCACCCGTGTTGTGGTGTTCGGCGAAACGGATACGGTAGATTGCCGGATCACGCAAGTTGATGTTGGGGCTAGCCATGTCAATCTTGGCGCGCAACACCATGGAACCTTCAGCGTGCTTACCGTCACGCATTTCGTGGAACAAACGCAAGTTTTCTTCGATCGGACGATCACGATAGGGGCTGTTTTGACCCGGTTCGGTCAACGTGCCGCGCGTGGCGTGCATTTCTTCAGCCGTTTGTTCGTCAACGTAAGCGTAACCCGTCTTCACCAAGTGTTCGGCGAATTGGTACATGTATTCGAAGTAGTCGCTGGCGAAGTAAAGGTTGTTTTCCTTTTCTTGCTTCCAGTCAAAGCCCAACCAGTTGACACTTTCCTTGATGGAGTCAACGTATTCTTGGTCTTCCTTGACGGGGTTCGTGTCGTCAAAACGCATGTGGCAGTAGCCACCGTAGTCACGAGCCAAGCCGAAGTTCAAGCAGATGCTCTTGGCGTGACCGATGTGCAAATAACCGTTCGGTTCCGGCGGGAAACGCGTGCGGATGCGAGCCGGATCGGGGATGCCCTTTTGGGCTTGTTCGGAGTACGGAGCCGGGTAACCGCACCAAAGACGCGGTTGGTTGGCATTGCGAGCGAGGTCTTCTTCAATGATGTTACGAATGAAGTTCGTAACTTGAGCGCTCGTTTCTTTGTTTTCCGTCGTAGACATAGACTTACAACTTCTTTTGATTAATCAGAAACCTTGAATTTTAAACGTTTTTTACACTTTTAGGAAAATCGCCCCTCAGGGAATACCTAAATCGACCCTGAGTTTTCTGAGGTTTGTATCGTAGAAGAAACAAAAACGCCTTTGAGCGGGAGCTCAAAGGCGTTGAGAATGAGGCTTTAGTGACTAATTAGAGTCCGATCCAAATAGCCAAGTGGTAAACCACGAAGGCAAAGAGGTAAGCCAAGGCCGTGTAACCGAAGAAGATTACAAACGGTGCCAACCAAGAGCCGGTTTCGCGGCGAATTGCGGCAAGCGTTGCCAAGCAGCTCGGACTAAAAACGTAGAAGGCCAACATCGACAAACCCATCGGAACGGTCCAAAGTGTCGAGAGCACCGGGGCCAAGGCTTCTTCGGATTCACCGGCCACAGCATAGACGGTCGCTAATGCGGAGATCGCCACTTCGCGAGCACCGAATGCCGGAATCATCGCCACGCACATTTGCCAATTAAAGCCAATTGGTGCAAAGATCGGTTCGATGGCGTGACCGATCATACCGGCCAAACTGTATTCAATCGCTGGGCCCGTTGCGTCAGCAGGCGCTGCCGGATACGTCGTCAAGAGCCAAATCACGACCGTGAGAGCCAAGATGATGCCGCCAACCTTTTCCATAAAGACGCGGGTGCGCAACCAAAGTCCCATGGCCAAAGTCTTAGCGCGGGGAATATGGTAAGCGGGCAATTCCATCATAAGAGCGCCGTGTTCGTGGTTTTTCACGAAGTGCTTCAAGAACCAAGCAACAGCTAAAGCGCCGATCGTGCCCAAGATGTAGAGCGCAAAGAGCACCAAACCTTGGAGGTTGAAAAGACCGACATTGCCTTCCGGAATAAAGGCGGAAATCATCACGGCGTAGACGGGCAAGCGAGCCGAACATGTCAAAAGCGGAGCGATGGCAATCGTGACCCAACGGTCGATCGGGTCGCTAATCGTACGAGCAGCCATCACCGCCGGAATTGCACAAGCAAAGCCCGACAAAAGCGGTACGAAGCTGCGGCCCGACAAACCAACGCCGCCCATCATGCGGTCCAAAAGGTAAGCGGCACGCGGCAAATAACCGCACTCTTCCATCAACATGATGAAGAAGAACAAAATCAA
Organism: Burkholderiaceae bacterium; assembly: GCA_017383055.1. Classification (GTDB taxonomy): domain Bacteria; phylum Pseudomonadota; class Gammaproteobacteria; order Burkholderiales; family Burkholderiaceae_F; genus Aphodousia. The sequence goes on from JAFNZB010000127.1 coordinate 5,401, forward strand.
CAATTGCGGCAAGAAGACCAAAACGCCGCCTACGCCACCGATCACGGCATCGACGATCAAGTCTTGTACCCAGCCTTCGGGCAACCAAACGCGAACGAGTTCGCCCAAGGCGCCAAAGCCTTCTTCAATGAGTCCCATCGGGTATTCGGCAAGCGAGAAAACCGCTTGGAACAGTACAAACAAAACGACCATCAAGATCGCAGGACCCATCAACGGATGCAAGATAACGCTATCCAAACGATCGGTGAATTCATCTTTGTAGACACGATCGAGACCCAAGCGACGCAAAATATCGTTGACTTGTGTTTTCACCGGAGCCGTTACTTCGCGGAAGGACGCCGGAGCGACCCAACCCTTCCAGGCTTCGGTGTTTTGGATGTGAGCGACCAAGGCTTCCAAGCCTTCTCGTTGGGTGATGGCGGTGGCGATCACCGGTACGCCTAATTCCTTAGAAAGCGCCTCTGGGTCGACTTGGATACCGAGCTTACGAGCCAAGTCCATCATGTTGAGAACGACCACGGTCGGCAAACCCAAACGAATCGTTGCCGTCACGATACGCAAAGAACGACGAAGGTTCGTGGCATCGCAAATACAAACGGCAAGGTCGGGGCGCTTTTCACCGGCAGCCACGCCCTTTAACACATCGACCGTGATGCGTTCATCGGGGGAACGAGGATTTAAAGAGTATGCGCCCGGCAAGTCGAGGATGCGGATTTTTTGAGCGGAGTCTTTTAAAACCCCTTCAATCTTTTCGACGGTGACACCGGCGTAGTTAGCCACTTTTTGATGTGCGCCCGTCAAGGCATTAAAAGTGGCGGTTTTGCCGCAGTTGGGGTTGCCAACCAAAGCGACGAGTTTGCCCGTGGGGATCACGTGGATAGGACGAGTGGTAGCCATGGGGAATCTTTACTTATTTTGAACGAGGATGCATTCGGCTTCGGCTTTGCGAAGCGCAAAGGTTGAAACACCAATGCGAACCGCCATCGGAAAGCCCGTGGGCGTACGGTGAACGACCACACACGGCTCTCCCTCGGAGAAACCGATTTCTTCGAGCCAGTCTTTCCATTCTTCGGGCACGCTCACCGTTTCATCAAAACCGACGACGAGCGTTTCTTGGCCGATGTTTGCTTCACTTAAACGATAGATGTTCGACATTGTTTGGATAACTCCAAAATGCAATTGAGGATTATTCTCATAGGTTGATGAGAATTATTCTCATTTTTGAGGTTTTTGTCAAATGCAAAAACTATCCGCTCGATAGGATTTTTCGAAAGCGCAAAGATTTGTTCAAAAGGCAAAAAAGGTTCGACTTTTAGCCGAACCTTTTAGTTTAGGAGTAATCAGATGAGTGATTATTTCTTACTCGGTAAACGCATCACCAAGCTCGACGTGTCGTAACGGTTGCCTCCCATGGCTTGGACTTCGCCATAGAATTGATCGACCATGGCGACCAACGGCAAGCTCGAGCCGTTCTTTTTGGCTTCGGCCAAACAAAGGCCCAAGTCCTTGCGCATCCAGTCGACGGCGAAACCGAAATCGAACTCACGCTTGACCATGGTGCCACCGCGGTTTTGCATTTGCCAGCTTTGAGCGGCGCCCTTGCTGATCACGTCCAAAACAAGCGGTACGTCAAGACCGGCGTTTTCACCGAAAGCGATGGCTTCACTCAAAGCTTCCAAGATACCGGCGATGCAAATTTGATTGCACATCTTAGCCAATTGACCGCAACCGACTTCACCGATACGGGTCACGGCAGCGGCAAACGCCATGGCGACGTCACGCGCTTCTTCAAAGTCGGCAACGGCTGCACCGCACATCACCGTCAAAACGCCGTTTTCAGCTCCGGCTTGACCGCCTGAGACCGGGCCGTCGATAAAGCGAAGGCCCTTTTCTTGAGCAATCGCAGCCAATTCACGAGCGACCATGGCGCTGTCGGTCGTGCAGTCAAAGAGAATGGCGCCCGGCTTCATGCCGGCAAAGATACCGTCATCGCCTAACACGACGCTACGAAGGTCATCGTCATTGCCCACGCAAGTGAACACGACGTCACAGTCGGCGGCGGCTTCGCGAGGCGTTAAAGCCATGTGACCGCCAAACCGTTCAACCCACTCTTCGGCTTTGGCGGTCGTGCGGTTATAGACCGTCACGTCATGACCGGCACGCAAAAGATGGCCGGCCATCGGGAAACCCATGTTGCCCAAACCGATAAAAGCGACTTTCTTGGGCGTGGTCGGTAAGTAGTTCTTCGTCATCGTGAATTCTCTTTCTTCGAGTTAAGAAAAAAGCGCTTGGAGAAAACTCTCGAAGCGCTTTTTTAAAGATTAACGCGTACCGCGTTCCTTGTTCGTAGCCATCGCCACTTCAACGGCCTTACGAGCCAACGTTGCCGTCGGGTCAACGATTTCAACCGTCTTACCGCCGCAAGCGAAGTCTTCGCATTCGTGGAAGATCAAGGGCAATTCCGTGCAACCGAGGATCAAGACGTTGCAGTCGTACTTCGTGACCAAGTGTTCGGCAGCAGCGTAGAGGTCATCGTAGCATTCGCCCGTCGTGTAACCGGCCTTAGCACCCTTCGGACCATAGATGGCAGCCATCACGCGTTCTTGGAATTCGGCGTCCGGCGTGAACATCTTCATGCCCATCTTTTCAGCCTTCAAGCCGTAGATACCCGTGCGGACCGTACCGGACGTAGCCATCAAACCGACGCGAGCCTTGTCGCCATACTTGGCTTGGATTTGGTCGAG
>JAFNZB010000128.1 GCA_017383055.1 Burkholderiaceae bacterium
CCTTTCTCGCAGGCATGTAGAGGTGACTGTTGAGAAGGATGAAAACGGGAAAGAGAGAAAGATTCGTCATGAAAGCCGAGGCTATCAACGTGTCAAACAACGTTTAGCTTTGGTTCATGAGAAAGTACGTCACATCAGACAAGACTATGCCCATCAGATCACCCATCGGTTAGCAAACGAAAGCCAAGTCACGACCTATGTGGTGGAAGATTTGAATCTGAAGGGTATGGTCAAAAACCACAAATTGGCACGAGCATTGGCTGATGTTGGGATCGGTCAGCTATATAACTTTTTAGCCTACAAGCTTGATGCTTGCGGAAAGAATCTGATCTATGCGGACCGATTCTTTCCTTCTAGCAAGCGTTGTTCAGCCTGTGGCCGAATCCATCAAGGTCTGACATTGAAAGACCGTGAGTGGACGTGTGTTTGTGGTCAACAACACGAACGGGATGAGAATGCGGCAATCAATTTGGCGCAATACCCGTTTTTGGAAGAAAATAGCCGTGAGGGTCGGGATGACCCAAAGAGCGTAAAGAGTTCCCCGAGAGCAAAGGATGTCGGCGCATCGGCTCTCGCGAAAGAAGTACTTCAAGTCGAAGTACTTGGGTCGCTTGAAGCCTCAGCCTTCAGGCAGAGGTAATTCACTCACCGCGCTTCTTGCGAAGATCAGCGATACCCAAATCGTCGTAGATCTCAAACGGTTGATGGATCCAAGGATTGTCTTCCAAGTAATCGATGTGATAATCGGGCTTGAAAACAGAGTGGCTCTTCCACCAAAGCACGGCAACGCGGATGTCCGTCACGGCCGGATAAGCCTTCTTCAAGTGTTCGACCACCTTGATGATCGTCTTACCGGAGTCGACCATGTCATCGACCAACAAGAGCTTACCGGCAATTTCACCGCCCGTCTTCGTGATGAACGAAGCGATGTCCAAGTCACCTTGAACGCGACCGGCTTCTTCACGATAGGAGCTCGTTGCCATCACGGCCAACGGCACGTTGTGAACACGGCTAAAGAGGTCACCAATGCGCATACCGCCACGGGCCAAGCACAAAAGCGAATCAAATTCATAACCGTCATCGGCAACCTTAAGGATCAAGCGCTCGATCAGGTCGTTGTATTCTTCATCATTGACGCGTAAGTGTTTCATGATTTTTCTCTAATTAATCTTCGAATCCGAAAAAAGGCGAACCATTCGGTTCGCCTCTTTAGCCTTAATGGATCACTGAGTGATTAGGCGAACGGGTTGTCCAAGAGGATCGTTTGAGAGCGATCCGGACCCGTGGAAACCACGGCAATCGGGCAACCGGCCACTTCGGACAAGCGAGCGAGGTAGCGCTTAGCCGTTTCAGGCAAGTCTTCCCACTTCGTCACGCCGAACGTGTTTTCCTTCCAACCCGGGAAATCTTCGTAGATGACTTCGCACTTAGCGCAAGCGTCTGCACCGTACGGCATCACTTCGATTTCTTCACCGTTGTACTTGTAACCGACGCCCAAGCGGACCGTATCCATACCGTCCAAAACGTCCAACTTCATCACAGCCAATGCCGTCAAACCGTTCGTTTGAACGGCGCGACGCATAGCAGCACCGTCGAACCAACCGCAACGACGCGGACGACCCGTCACGGCACCGTATTCACCGCCCTTATCACGCATGTATTGACCGACGTCGTCGTTCAATTCCGTCGGGAAAGGACCTTCGCCAACGCGCGTACAGTAAGCCTTCGTGATACCCAAAACATAATCGACGTGGCGAGCACCGACACCGGCACCGGAGCAGACTGCGCCGGCCACGACGTTGGAACTCGTAACGTACGGATACGTACCGTGGTCGATGTCGAGCATAGAGCCTTGAGCACCTTCAAAAAGGAAGCGCTTGCCTTCGGCCATCAACTTGTTGAGCGTGTAAGAAACGTCCGTAATCATCGGGCGGATGCGATCGGCATAAGCGAGCGTACCGTCGATCACTTCATTGACGTCCAATGCTTGAGCACCCAAGTGCTTCGTCAAAACGAAGTTGTGGAGATCCATAGCATCGGTAACGCGTTCCGTGAAGCGCTTTTCATCCAAGAGGTCAGCCACGCGAACACCGCGACGAGCAACCTTGTCTTCATACGTCGGACCGATACCGCGACCCGTCGTACCAATCTTCTTGGAACCGGCAGCAGCTTCACGAGCATGGTCAAGAGCAACGTGATACGGCATCACCAAAGCGGCGTTGCCGGAGACACGCATACGATGTTCGGCTTCACAACCGGCATCGCGCAATTGTTGCAATTCGCCAAAAAATGCGTGCGGGCTAACGACCACGCCGTTACCCAAATAACAAGTCATCGTCGGGTGCATGACACCGGACGGGATCAAACGCAAAACCGTCTTCTTACCGTTGATCACCAAGGTGTGACCGGCGTTGTGACCACCGTTAAAGCGCACGACACCGTCAACTTGTTCCGTCAACCAGTCAACGACCTTACCCTTGCCTTCGTCACCCCATTGGGCACCCACTACAACAACGTTTTTAGCCATTGGATATCCCCAAATCTAAAAAAACAAAATCCCTGAAAAAGTCCGCAAAAAGGCCATGCGGACACGACCCGTTAATTATGGCTGAGTTTGGTTGGTTTTGGTAGTTGAGGCGACACGATTTGTGTCAAGAGTTAGGCTTTTTGGCGACTTTACAAAAAGGGCTCTGAATTTCTCAAAAATTCAAGAGCCCTCAATGAAAAAGTAAGTACGAATAGATCTTAGATCGAAACCGCCCAAATGATGGACACACCGATCATCAAAAGGATCAAGCCAATGCGTCGAACAACTTCGGGCTTGGCTTTCTGACCAATATCACGAACCGCTTCGATCCACGTTTTCGGAGTCACGAACGGCACGAGCCCCTCAAAGATGAATAAAAGCGCAATCGCTAAGATCCAGACCTTCCAAGTCATCACTTACCTTCCGGTTTCTTCATGTACTTGAAGAAGTCAGCCGACGGATCCATCACCATCACGTCATTCTTACCGGCAAAGCTCGAGCGGTAGGCTTCGAGATTACGATAGAAACGAGCGAATTCGGGATTGCGACCGAAAGCTTCAGCGTACGTAGCGTTAGCGATCGAGTCGCCTTCACCCTTCAATTGTTGAGCGTGGTTGTAAGCTTGAGCCAAGATCACTTCACGTTGACGATCGGCATCTGCGCGAATCTTTTCAGCTTCTGCCGCACCCGTAGAACGTTCTTCGGAAGCCACGCGTTTACGTTCTGCTTCCATACGGCGATACACGGACTCGGAAATTTCCGGCGTGAAGTCCACACGCTTCAAACGCACGTCGACGATTTCCACACCGACGTCGTTCACACGTTGTTGAAGACCCGTCTTGATCTCCGTCATGGCCACGTCACGTTCACGAGACGTGATAGCGTTGACCGTACGCTTATTGACCGTTTGGTTCAAAGCGTCACGCAAAAGTGCGGAGATACGATCGTTAGCGGCACGTTCGTTGCCTTGGAACGAAACCCAGTACTTACGCGGATCGGCGATCTTCCACTTCACAAAAGAGTCGATCAACAAGTTCTTCTTTTCGCTCGTTTGAACGAGGTCGGCCACCGGCGTATCCAACGTCAACACGCGCTTATCCAAATACACCACGTTTTGGAAAGGCGGCGGAAGCTTCACGTGAAGACCGGGTTCGGATTGCACTTCCTTCAATTCACCCAAAGCGAACACTAAGGCGTGCTCACGTTCACCCACCGTGTACAAACACATCTTTGCTGCGCCCAAAGCCACCACCACGGCAAGAGCAAGCGTCGTAAATTTTTTCATGACTTTTCTCTCCTACCTCATTAGCGGCCACGATTGCGCAACAATTGACGAGCATCGATCGTGTCAGCCACTTCCGTATTGACGGCGGATGCCGGCACATTCGTTACCGTCGTTTGAGCGGGAATGCCGGCAGCGGGCGTCACGGCACCACGGCTTTGTTCCATCAACTTATCAAACGGCAAATAAAGCAAGTTGTTGCCATCCTTCGTATCGACATAGACCTTGGTCGTGTTTTCCAAGATTTGTTGCATCGTGTCGATGTACATACGATCACGCGTGACTTCCGGAGCCTTTTGGTATTGGGCGAGCACTTGCTTGAAGCGAACGGCGTCACCCTTGGCGGTTTCGACCACACGAGCCTTGTAACCTTCAGCTTCTTGAGACAAGCGAGCAGCCATACCGCGAGCCTTCGGAATCACGTCATTGGCGTAGGCTTGACCTTCATTGATTTGACGTTCACGGTCTTGACCGGCCTTCACGGCATCGTTAAAGGCAGCTTGCACCGGTTGCGGCGGTTGAGCATTTTGAATAGCCACGCTCATCACTTCGATACCCGTTGCATAGCGATCGAGCATCTCTTGCATCAAGTGCTTGACGTCTTCAGCAATTTCTTGCTTGCTTTCAAAAAGCACGCTGTCCATCGTCTTGCGACCGACGACTTCACGCATGGCACTTTCGGCAGCTTGCGTCACAGCCGTGTTCGGTTCACGAGACTTAAAGAGATATTGCATAGCGCCTTCGCCCGGCTTGATGCGATATTGAACGTTGAAGCGAACATCAACGATGTTTTCGTCATCGGTCAACATCAACGCTTCACGCTCACGATCGACACGACCAGCCGTACCGATTTCTGCCGTACGCACGGAACTCACGTCCACGATCTCGACGGTTTGGATCGGATACGGAAGATGCCAACGGAAACCCGGCAGCGTCGTTTCGGTGTACTTACCAAACGTCGTCACGATACCGGATTGACCTTCCGGAACGATGTAAAAACCCGTTGCACCCCAAGCACCCAAAGCCACAATCGTGGCAAACAAGATGCCCTTACCGTTAGCCTTCGGAGCCTTAAAGGAAGGCTTCATGGATTCGAAGCGTTGACGGAACTCTTGTTCTTTTTCAGCAAACACGTCCTTCGCGGGACGATCATCGACGTTGTCACGATCGTCACGCGTGTTTTGACGTTGGCCCATGTCCGGACGTTGGCCGAGCATGCCGCCCAACGCACGATTGAAATCATCCCAAAGACGATCGAGATCGTCCTTATCGTCGCGACGCGGTTCGCGATCCTGCGGAGCTTGACGATCGTCGTCACGATTGTCATTAGCGTTGTGCGGATCTTGACGGGAATCAGCGTCCTTTTTCTTTTCGTCGTCTTGCGGGTTACCGCGGCCCCATTGAGGGTCATTCAAAGACATTCACAACTCCTGATTCATTAAGCGCTCGGCGAGGGAGACGCGAGCACTTTTTCCTTATATATAAGTAGTAGCCGACAGTGTATCGAAAATAGGGAAAAAAGCGATTGAATTTTCACACAATTTTGCAATTCGCCCCTCACGAACGACAATCTATAGAAGAAATTGCTTATTTCGGTCAAAACCTAGTTATGAGAAACCCCGAAATCTAGGGTTTACACGTATACCAAAACACAGGTACTTCGGTAGTATGCGATGAAGTGCTTTTTTCGCAAGAATTTGGCGCTAATTCTTTTGTTTCTTACGAGGATTTTTGCTATGTCTGAACAAGTAAAAACCGAAGAGAAGGTTGGCATTGGCGGTTACATCGCCTTGATTTTTGCTATCGTTTTCTTCTCTGGCATGCTTGCCGGCGCTAACCACTGGTACGGCATTTTTGACTTCTCCACGTTGAACGGTGCTTTCGGTAAGTTGATCTCCGGCGTTACGTTCGACGGTGAAGCTGTCAAGACGGCTGCTACGACGTTCCGCGGTAAGGGCGGTACGGGTGCTATCGACGGTTTCGCTTTCGCATTGGGTTTGGTCCCGACCGTGATGTTTGCTTTGGCAATGGTTACGGTTCTTGACCACTACGGTGCTTTGCGCGCTGCTCGCCAACTTTTGACCCCGATCCTCCGTCCGTTGATGGGCGTTCCGGGTTCCTGCTCCCTCGCTTTGATCGCTTCCTTGCAATCCACCGACGGTGGCGCTGCTTTGACGCGTCAATTGTTGGATGCTGGTGAAATCACCGAAGACGAAGGCGACATCTTCGCTATGTTCCAATTGTCTGCTGACGCAGCAATCACGAACTTCATGGGCGCTGGTGTTGTTCTCCTTTCCTTGACGTCCGCTACCGGTGAAACGGTTCCGGCTTCTATCGGCTTGTGCTTGGGCTTGATGCTCGTCATGAAGGTGGTCGGTGCTAACATCGTCCGCTTCTTGAAGGTCTTCCGCGCCAAGAAGGCTGCCTAATACGTTGGAGGAATTGAAAAATGTCTCATGAAAATGCTAAGCCGATGGTGACCGACGTTTTCGTCAAGGGCGCTATCCAAGGTTGGAACATTGCTACGCACTCCACGATTCCGAACGTGTTGATGGCTTTCGTGATCATCCGCGCTTTGAACGTTTCCGGTGCTCTTCCCCTTATTGGTGATCTCTTCTCCCCGTTGATGGCTCTCTTCGGCCTCCCGGGTGAAGCAGCTGCCGTTTTGGTCGCTGGTTGGATGTCCATGGGTGGCGGTGTTGGCGTTGCTTGTGCTTTGTTTGACCAAGGCGCAATCACGCTCCAAGACTGCGCTGTGATGGCTCCGGCTATCTACTTGATGGGTTCCCAATTGCAATACATGGGTCGCTGCTTGGGCGTTATCGGTACGCGCGGCTCCATGATCCCGCTCTTGCTCGGTATCTCCGTCTTGAACGCTTTCATCGCTATGTTCATCATGAACATCGTCTGCTAATTCGTTAGTTGCGATTAAGTAGTTCATCAAAGGGTTAAACCTAAGGGTTTAGCCCTTTTTTCATGCCCTTTTTCAGCGGGTATCCATTACAATCTCTAAGAGCGACGTTTTGATCAAAAGACGTTGTTTTTCAACAAATTTTGAAAGGAATACTCCAATGGTTCAACAATATCTCGAGGACCTCAAAGAAGTTGTTAACGTTGACTGCGGCACGGCTTGCATCGAAGGCGTGAAGACGGTTGCACAAACGTTCGTGCGTCACTTGGAAGAAATCGGTTTTACGGCTGAATTGGTGCACTTGGCTGACGACGTCGGCCCGGCCGTTTACGCTACGAACAAGCCGGGCGCCGAACGCTTCGACGTGATGCTCAACGGTCACTTGGATACGGTTTTCCAAGCCGGTACGGTTGCTGAACGTCCGATGACGATCAACGGTGATCGCGCTTACGGTCCGGGCGTCTTGGACTGCAAGGCCGGTTTGATGACGGTTATCCACGCCTTGAAGAAGTTGGACAAGGAAACGTTGGACAAGTTGGCTATCTTGGTGGCTTTCAACCCGGACGAAGAAACGGGTTCCGTTCGTTCCCACCACTGGTTGGAAGAATGCGCAGCCAAGTCCGATCGTGCCTTGATCTTTGAACCGGCTCGCGAAGGCGGTGAATTGGTTTGCGCTCGTAAGGGCTCTTCCGTTTACAACGTGACGTTCCATGGCGTTTCCGCTCACGCCGGTAACAACCCGGAACGCGGTTGCGACGCTAACCTCGCTATGATGAAGTTCTTGCTCGCAGTTAAGGAACTCCACGACTGGGATCGCGGTATCACCATCAACCCGGGTTTCATCCACGGCGGTACGGTTGCTAACGTTGTGTCCGACTCTGCTAAGTGCGCTATCGACTTGCGCGTTTGGGACGACGAAGCTTATGACGAAGTCCACGCCAAGATCATGGAACTTGCTAAGCAAGAATGGGTACCGGGCGTGACGCAAGAAATCGTTGAAGCCAACCACCACGCTGCAATGCCGTTGTCCGAATCCACCAAGGCC
>JAFNZB010000129.1 GCA_017383055.1 Burkholderiaceae bacterium
GATGCGATGAACCAATCAGAAAACCGAATCAGCGCAGAAGAACTGTTAGCACTGGCCAAACGCATTGCATTAACGGCTCACGAAGGCCAAGTCGATAAAGCAGGTGCTTCCTATTGGCATCATCCGGCATTCGTGGCTGATCATGTCACGAGTCCCGAAGCCAAGGTCGTTGCTTGGTTGCACGATGTAGTGGAAGACTCCGAGTGGACCTTGGAGGATTTGCTCGCAGAGGGCATTTGGCCCGAAGTCGTCGAGGGTGTTGATGCGATCAGCAAACGAGCAGGGGAGGCGTATGAAATCTATTTAGATCGTGTGAAAGCCAATTCCTTGGCGTTGGCTGTCAAGCGTGCCGACCTACAACACAACATGGATCTTTCACGAATTGCCAATCCCACGGAAAGAGATTTTGCTCGAATCGAGAAATACCGTTGGGCGCTCAAGTATCTCTCGCAATTAATGCCTGGTAAATATTGAAATGCTACTTCAATAAGTATGAATAAGGAGGTGATCCCAAAGGACAACCTCCTTTTTTCTTTAGTGCTTCGTTAGTGTCTCAAAGCGTTTGACCAACACCGACTTTTTCTCAGAAAAGACATGTTTGTCGCTTAAGAGTCGGCCTAAGAAGCCGTACTTGTAGACCAAATAGTCTTCATGGGTTTCGTAGTTATCCGTTCCCATTTGGTTTTTCAGCACTTCGTTAAACCATTTTTGGTCAAAGAGTTTTTCCGAATAGGAGTAAGCCATTGCACGATCGCCGATTGCGACTTCGAAGTACATTCGGCCGCCGATCGGTGAAGGGGCAGCTTTATCGCTACCGGCTTTCGTATCCAAAATGAATCGGCCCTTGGTGACCGCACGGGTGATGAATTCGATCCCGTCACGCACGCCTTGACCCGGAAAGGCCGAGAGCACATGAATGCTGTCTCGATGCGGAACCTCGTTTGGACTTAAGTCGTGAAAGGCTTCCGTGAGTAAGCGCATGATCACGCCGCTGGCGATCAAACTCGAACGACCCGAGTACTTGATCAAATCTTCGCGATCGATCGCGTAAACGCCCTCATCGTCACGCACCAAAATGGCATTCGGTGTATGGCAAAACACAGGATTCGCAACCATTACTTCATCGCCATCGGCAACACGATGGAGTCGACATTGACCTTAGCACGCATCATTTGATTGTCAAACAAGAAGTCTTGGTCGATCGCCAAGCCCTTGACGTCTTCCACAGTCAACGTGTTGTAATAGTTAGACCACTTTGCTAACTTTTCAGCGTCTTGCAAGGTGATGCCGTGTTCTTTCGCGCCCAACGCCATGGCTGCAGACCAATTTTGTTTGCCCCAGACGAGCGTGTCGCGTTGGACCTTTTGGATCAATTCCAAGGCTTCCGGATGATCCTTAGCAAACTTGTCAGAGGCCGTCATCACGAGGTTCACGTTGACCAAATCTTTAGCCGTTGTGATCACTTCGCAGCCTTGGTTTTGGGCTTTGACGACAGCGCTTGCAGCCAAAAGAGCGGCATCCACATGACCGGCCATCAAAGCGGACATGGCAGAGGGCTGATCCATGGACACGAATTGAACGTCC
>JAFNZB010000130.1 GCA_017383055.1 Burkholderiaceae bacterium
ATTTCTTTTCAATCGTATTCATCTTATCGATCCCAAATCACTAACCGATCCATCGTTAATACACCATGAATTCGAAATAACGTAAATTGATGGCTTGGTATCGCCCGTCGGTTTTAATATTCATCAACGCCTTATTGATTGCCGGAATATGATCGGCATAGGCTTGATTAACAGCGATACGACGACCGGCAAACTTCGGATCCAAATCTCGATGCATGCCGACGATACGCAATTGATGGTTTTCCGATTGCTTCAAATATTCATAACCGGCAAAACCCGACAAGCACACGACATCCACCTCTCCATTTTGGACAGCCTGATAAAGCGTCGTGCTTGAGGGGTACTCATGCAACGTCGCGCCTTGTTTCAAATAGTGCTGCTGAACCATCACGGACTGCCCCGAATTGATCAACACGCCGATTCGAAGCTGACCGATCGTCTCGGGCGTCACATTACGAATAGCGGGATTGGTCGTCACAAAGATGATCTGACTGCGATAATAGGGCTCGGTAAACGCAAAGGTTTGCATCCGTTCGGTGACCTTACGCCAACCGTTGATCACCATTTGCAATTCATTGGCAACGAGCGCATCGCGCAAATCCACGTAACGCATCGGAACGATCTCGCATTGCCACTTCATGTCATGGCAAATCGCCTTGGCCATATCGACATCAAAGCCAATTTGTTGACCACTTGCCTTATCGACGTACGAGAACGGATAGACGTGGTCAGCCACACCGATTCGCCACGTTTGCGGATTCGTTTGGGCCTGAGCGTGCATCGTCAATGCCGCACAAAGCAAACCCGTTGCCGTTTTAATGACTGCTTTGATCATTCGAACATCCCCAACAAGGCTTCGATTTCCACTGGTTTACTAAAGAGATACCCTTGGTAAAGATCAGCTTTCATCGGTTGCAAAGCATTGAGCATCGCCTCATCTTCAATCCCTTCCATACAAACCTTGGCACCGTACTGACGACAGGCTTCAATGAGTAACGCCAAGAAGGCGCTTTGCTTTTGATTGCTAGCGGCGCAACAACTCATGTTGCGAGAAAACTTCACGATGTCAAAAGGCGTCTTGAAGATGCGATCGAGCATATTGGCGCCTTCGCCAAAATCGTCGATCGCCAACAAAATCCCCATGGCTCGGCATTGCATCAAAAAGTCATGCGTGCGAGCCGGATCGGGATCGGCCGATTCTTCCGTTAATTCAAATACAAAACGATGGGCGCTCAACCCAGCCATTTCCAATGTCGCCCGAATATAAGCTAACCCTTGAGGATCCATCAATTGCATGGGCGAAATGTTGACGCTCACTAAAATGTCCAAGCCTTTGGCCTTGATGAGCTTGGCAAAATCCACAGCCGCATCCCACGTATGTCGTGCAAACGGCACGATCATCCGCGAATCTTCCATCAAAGGCACAAAACGTCCGGGCGAAATCCCGTGCACGCTATCTTTGGAGCGCACCAACACTTCCCCGACTTTAATTTCTCGGGTTTCACGATCGACCACGGGTTGGATCACGTACTTAAAGCCGGAGAAATTGTCCGAGAGACGATTGAGCAAA
>JAFNZB010000131.1 GCA_017383055.1 Burkholderiaceae bacterium
ACGCGCTCGACGGATAGTGAGGAGATTTGCGATGATCATTACTTATTTGGGCCATAGCGCCTTTGAAATCAAAACCAAAGACCACAAGATTCTCTTGGATCCGTTCTTGGTGAAAAGCCCCGATTACGATCCTTCTGAAGTGTGCGACATCTTGGTCACGCACGGTCACGGAGACCATTTGGGTAGTGCTGTCGACATCTCCAAAGCACACGGTGCCACGATCACGGCTGTGCACGAATTAGCCGGTTGGTGCGCTAAGCAGGGGGCAGCCGCTGTCGGTATGAACGTCGGTGGTTGGATCACGTATGCTTGGGGGCGAGCCTGTGCCGTTCCTGCCTTCCACTCGAGCTCAACCCCTGATGGTACCTACGCCGGTTGCTCCGTAGGTTATGTCTTGGAAATCGAAGGTACGACGATTTATTACGCCGGTGACACGGGTTTGTCGCAAGAAATGAAGATGATCGGTGAAGTTTTCGAACCCGATGTAGCGATGTTGCCGATCGGTGGTCACTACACGATGGGTATGGAACACGCCGCAATCGCTGCCAAGTGGACGGGCGCACAGGCCGTGATACCGATGCACTTTGACACCTTTGCCGCCATCGAAGTCGACACGGTTGCCTTCGAAAGCATGATCATCGAACAAGAAAAAACGCCTTTGGTGATGGAAATCGGCGAATCGATCGAATTGGCTTAATTTGATCGATGCAAAAAACTTGGGGGAGGTTTCTTACGAACCTCCCCCTTTTTCTTGTAAATCAATCACATGAAAAGGTAGCCTTGCGAGAGCGGAGCCACCCAATAGAGCAAACAATTGACCACCAAAAAGACCACCACGGGCGAGAAATCAATATTGGCAATTCGCGGCACCATGCGACTGACTGGCCCCAAGAACGGGTTGGTCAAACGCCAAAGCATGGCATAAGAGGGCGACGTGGGTTGAACCCAAGAGAGGATCACAAAAATAATCGTCCCCCAAAGCACCAATTCCAAAAGCCATCGAATGGCTACGAACACGGCACACAAGGGCACCATGATGAGATCGACCGGCAAACCGTGCACTTCACGCATCACCAACGCAACCACCAACGCCATGATGTAAGCGCCGGCAATCGATGCAGGCTCCCAACGTTGTGTCGGACGAAATACTTGCGAGAGCGGCACCACCAACCAATTGGTACAAGCCCAAGACAAACGAGCCACCGGATCGAAAATCGACAAACGTTGATAGAAGATGTAAGTACGTAAAAGCAACAAACACCCGATGAACGTCGTCACCATGTTGAAAAGAAAAGCTACAAAATTCGCAAACATCGTTGATACTTTCCAAAACTATTTTTGATGATGGCATTGTACCGTGTTCGGCAATGCACCCATCAGACGATCCCAATCAAAGAAGGGACCCGGATCAGTCTTTCGCCCCGGAGCAATGTCACTGTGGCCGGTAACGGCCTTCACGGACTCATAACGCACGGCGATCGCTGCGATCAATCGAGACAATACCTCATACTGCACAGGCTCAAACGCATCGTAATCGCTGCCTTCGACCTCAATTCCAATCGAAAAGTCATTGCAACGAGTCCGCCCCAAAAAACTGGAGACACCGGCGTGCCAAGCTCTCTTGTCGGTATTCACGAATTGCGTCACGCCCCCGCTACGATCGATAAAAAAGTGTGTCGAGACTTCCAATCCTTTTAAGGAATCAAAGGTCGGATGCAACGAGCAGTCCAATGTCCCGTCAAACAGTCCCTGCACACAACCCGTGCCGAACTGGCGAGCCGGAAGCGAGATATTGTGGATGACAATAAGCTCAGGGACGCAACCGGGACTGCGCTCATCAAAAAATGGCGAGGCATGCCAACGCGTGCCCTCGCCACTGATAAATCCCAATCGATCGATATTCATTGAGAAGCCTTCTTGGCGCACTCTTCGGAGCACACCATGCGATTTTTTACCCAAACGCCTTCAGCCTCAACAAAGTGCACACCACACACCGGGCAAGGCACCATTTTTTTTGCTTCAGCCTGACGGATTTGTTGACGCTTTTGACGCGGCTTCAATAACTTTTTGCGATTTTGAATCAGCATAAAGATCAAAGCACCCAAGAGCATCCAAAAAAGAATTCGTCCCATCATCACTCCGTCAAAGAACGTCCAAAACGAAGCGATACGCAAAATAGGCGATAACTTGGCAAGCCACAGCCAACCAAAAAACGAACAAAGCCTGACGGCTACGCCAACCGCAAAAACGGCGACCGAGCAACAAAATGCCAAAGATTGCGCAGCTCGTCATTGTCATCACGGTCTTATGACCGAAAAGTTCCGCATCGGCAATTTGCGTCGACGAAAGCATGCCACCGGCAATGGTGAGCAACAAAAAGACAAAACAAGCGAAAACGAAACGGAAGAGCATCCGTTCGGTACTCATCAAATCCGGCATCGCCGCAACAAGCCCGGCCGGTTCGCTCAACGCTTGATGATTGTGCAAACGACGATCCAAGGCTCCCATCAAAAGAGCCTGAACGATTGCCATCATCATAAAGGCATAAGCGACAAGTCCCATGGCAATATGCAATTTGAAACTCAAAGGCGCTCCGACCAAAAGCGAATGACCCGTCGGAAAAATCACCGGAGCCCAAACGCCGGCAGCCGCCACTAAGGCAACGATTCCCAAAAGAGCGTGGACTTGGGTATAAAGCGCCCCGTAAATGAGCAT
>JAFNZB010000132.1 GCA_017383055.1 Burkholderiaceae bacterium
GTGAGGAGATCATGGCATGCATCATCTTTACGAAGATGAGCACTACAGCCACCAATTGATCCTCATTCCTTTTATGGCTTCGAGTGCCTACGGGCTTCCCTACGGTCGCTTGGATGACGACGTGCTCGATTTGCTTGAGAACGAATTGACGGCTGCACTGCCTGCCGAATACCAACTTCGTATCAACACCGATATCTTGAGTACGGATCACTTTGCCGTGAGCCCCGTGCAAATGAATCGACTCGTGCGTTATTTGGTCGAAACGAGTAAGCCCGGTGTCTCCACCTTGATCGAAAGCGAAGAGTCCGCCGAAGACGTCAATAACCTCGTGGCCGACATTCGTTTGATCGCCTTGGTGGTCTCGGCCCCGAACGACAAAGAAATCGAAAGTCTCGATCACGACTACGAAGCAACGAGCAAATTGCAAAAGCGTTTGGGTACTAAGTTACGTCGCCTTTTGCGTGAGCATTACGTCGCCACCCGCATCGATCTTGTCATGGATCACGGTGCGCCCTTGAACCAATACTTGGACATGGTCGCCGGTGCCGAAGCCTACACCGAAGCGCTTTGGATGGCCCCGCCCTTCATCCTTGTGGAAGCGGGCAAACTCTTCCGTCACTTTGCATTGAAAGAAGCAATCGGCAATTTGAAGCAAAGTTTCGATTTGAAGATCGACGATCTTCAAGTGGCAGTCGGCGCCTTCTTCGAATCTCCCTCGGTGGGTTGTTTGGCATTGGCCGAGTACCGCATCGGTATCAGCAAAAAGGGTGAAAACAAGACCGTCTTGCAAGGCGTCTCTTGGCCCGTATTCAATACCGATCATGTCGAGTGCCAACACGTACTGGAACGTACGCTTCGCCTCTTAGGGTTTGACGAATCCAACATGAAGGCCGTTCACGACATCTTCCCGATCGAAGATGACGATGAAGACATGATGCTTTTCCCGACCTGGGACGGTGAATTGGCTGAACCTCAAGCGCCTGAAATGGAAACGACGACACCCACGCCTTACACGCTCAACTAAAGAAAAATTTCGTCACAAACTCATGCCCACCGTTAACATTTTCGGTGGGCTTTTTGTATTCGTTAAACACTACAATCAACAGTAACGATTCAGAAAGAGTTCTATGTGGGGGAGACAATGAAGGAAATAAAAACGATCACCGCCGTCACGTTGATGACGATCGCATCCTCTGCGATGGCTCAAAACGCACTCAACGACGTTCGTATCTGTCCGCAGGGCGTGAACCTTGCCTTGGTCGGTCACGCCACGCTTGTTGTCCCCAACGATCATGCTCGGCTCTTGTGGAGCACCCAAGGCGAAGCCTCTACGTTACAAGAAGCCACAGCCCAAGCAATCGAACAGATGAATACGGGCATTCATGCGCTCAAATCCGTCACGTTGGACGCACAATTAAAAACGACGAATGTGAATTCGTATCCGGTGTATTCGACAAGCCAAGGAGGCAATAGCCCGAAAGTCGTCGCCTGGCGAGTCACGCAATCGGTTACGGTGGACAC
>JAFNZB010000133.1 GCA_017383055.1 Burkholderiaceae bacterium
AATGGCTTGGTATTTTGAATACCAAGCCATTTTGTTAAATCTTTGTTTCTGTGGTCTGGAGCTAACTATGGATATTCCGAATAAAAACGGTTTAAAAATATTTGTTATAAAAGCTGGAATCTTATTATCCTAAAAGGGTATTAATCGTAAAAAATGACACTAGAGGATGGTTATAAAAATTACAAGCCAAAAGCTGAGATACGAATAAAACGTAACTAAAATATTTCCAATAAGTACAGTCCCTCTTTTTTCCCTATTAGATTTGTATTTGATGCGGGGTTCAATAACAGAAGAATGGTAATGCAATCGAAAAATTGGAAACAATGGATCGATGAGTTCCTTGAAGGAAAAGGGGACTTTGGCGCTCGCGATCTCAATGATTTGGGACTCACTCCTTATGGTGATGATAGCGGTAAACGACAAGCGGAAATCCGCTCGTTAGAGGCCAAATTCAAACAACTTATCGATCGGGGGCAGGCGTACTTCGATCGTATGACCACATCTCAATCCACTTCCAAGCGCACAAAGGACGACTAGTCCGATTAGTCTCGTCGCATCAGCGGCGTTAAGAACCACGTGAAAAAGAGCGCCAGTGCAATCGTTAAGCCTAACGTTTGAATAGCAGGTGACTGACAAGCCACCAACAAAATGCCCGAAATGATCCCCGCCCAAGAAGCAAAGGTCGTAATCGTGAATTTAAGTGCGTCGGTGTTTGAAGCGTTGGCCACCAAAAGCGAGAAATTAAAACAGACACCAAAAGCCAGGATGATCGAGAGCGTTGAAAAGAGTTTAAACGGCATCCCGATCCAGGCCATGATGGATACGGCTAAGGCAACCCCTAAAACGGGAGGGAAGACCACTCGCCAGGTACTCAAGCCGAAATAAAAGAGCGTGAGTGTACTGTAGACCACAACCATCAGGAAAAAGAGCCCGATATAAATCGTACGATATTGCGCCAAGAGGTTGTTGTAGTCGGCATTTGTGTTGACAAAGGACAGACCGGACATCGTTTGAGTCAAACGTGTGAGTTCGTCGATGTTGTTTTCAGTCACACCGGCGATCTGCACAATGGAGGCATACCCTTCTGGCAAATCCATCCAAAGGTGGCGAACGGGACGCGAGGCAGCTGATGCGTACCAATCGTCAAACGTGACCTTTTCGGTTGTTTGGTAACGCGGTGTGGGAACATCAAATCCCAAATAATTTTCAAGCGGTTCTTTGATGCGAGCGAAGGCATCTTGCTTGGCCTTTTCGACGGTCGCTTGGCGAGTTTGCGAGGGGAACCATTTCGTGATGCAGTGAAGATCCACGCCCGGGATGTCCCGACGATCGATGGCATTTTGAAGAGCCTCTTCGTTCATCAATGTGAGTTCTTTCGTTGCCCCATTGACGATGAAATAGTGCTCGGTGCTCGGCAGAGCCAAAAGTTTTTCCACTTGGGTCTCAACGTTGCGCTGTTGTTCATTGAAATTGATCAAGTTACGTACGTTGTGAGAGAAATTGAGTTGCCAGAATCCCCCCATGATCAAAAAGATAATCGCCAACGCGAGCGTGACAGAGTTGGCCAAATTGTATTCCCAACGCTTTGCCGAAAGGATTGGAAGTTTCTTATACAAATCGCCTAAGCGACGCACGAAATCGCTCTCAGGCACGTTTTTATCGTACAGGTAGGGGAGAATGAGCACCGTCGTCAAATACGCACTGAAAAGACCCGCAATGAAGAATACGGCCAATTGTTTGATGGTGTAGTGAGGGGCCCAAAGCAAAAGGGAAGCGGTGACGATACCAATGAATGTGGCAATGCCCATTCGAGTTGCCAAGAAGATTTGAATCGACTTGAGCGTGTTGTAATGTTCGTTTTGGCGCAAGCAATAGTGGGCACCGGCCAAGGCGGCGCTCATTCCAAACAAAAAGGTCCCGACGAGTGCCGTCCACAAATGCAACGATCCGAAAACAATCGTTGTGACACACATGGCGGTGATGTAGGAGCTGGCAGCTGTAAATAGGATCCCAAACGTTGCGGAGGATCGTTTAAACATTAACCACGCAATCATGCCTAAGCCAAGAATCGTAAAGATTGTGATTGCTACGATCTCACGAAGAGACGATTCGACAAAGAGTGCGTTGCGATAAGCATAACCGTGAACAAGCACTTCGGCATCGGGGTCAAAGTGCTTGGCCATCGATTGCAATTCTTCGGTGCAAGCCAATAAGCGTCGAGCGCTCTGGACGTTGTCGGGATTGTGATTGTAATAAAGCAACACCCCCCAAACTTTGTTGTTGGCAAAAAGTTTGGGAGCATGACCGGTTGGCAAGAAGGTATTTTTCGGCAATCGCTTGGTGAGCCAATCGCTAAAAAAGCCGAATGGATCTTCGCTCTTGGGGATCAAGGAAAGATGGCCGACACTATCGAATGTCGCCACGGCTCGGCCTAAAAGTTGTTGGTCGTTTGAGAGTGAAATGATGCGTTGATCTTCCACATTCATCAGACGCGGTGCAATCGAGCGGTAAAAGTCCAAATGCTGATTGATTTCCAACGTTTCCCATTGGAGTTGTTGGAAATTGGAGGGGGGACGCCATTGCGATTGCAATTGCTCAAAAATCGAGTCGAAATCACTGCGGCGTTTTTGGGAAAAGCCGACCATGATGAGCACGCGTTTATTGAGATTGGTCGAAAGAACCGATTGAGCCTGCGTTCGCGCATCGTCTACCGTCAAAGACGGCGCCATTGACATCAAGTCCGTGTTGATGTCGCGCTTGACGAGAAAGTGGAATTGAGCGCAAAAAAGGAAAAAAAGTACGAACACCCACGTCCAAGAGAGTGTCTTCCACGGGATGGAGAATGGATTAGGGATTCGCAAGCGCATTCTCCTCACTCGTGAGCGTAGCGCTCGTTTGTTGTAGACCGTAAAGGTCGATCGTGGTCTTGTCTCCCGAAACCGCTAAATATTCGACTCGATAAGGAATCGGTGAGCCTAACGCCTGAATCGATTTGACCGTGGCGCGCGCTAAGGATGATTTCGGATAAAAATTCATTGTCCAATAAAAACCGTCAGGCTGCACGTCGATCGTAAAGTCTTGACGAAGGCCGATGAAATCACCGGAGAAAAGTGCCCACAAAACACGATTGGCGACATTGGTCACCGGGGTTCCTGCTCGGAAAACGCGATCCAAGCCAATTTCTTGATAAACGTGGAAGGAACTATCACGGTAGATTGTTTTAGTCGGGAACAATCCCTTTTCTTCCCACAGGATGGCTCGCTGAGGAGCAATCACAAACGTGCCGTCCGTGGTCATAGGACGAGGGAATCCCACAACTTCGTGAGTCTGCGAGTAATAGCCTCGAACGACCTGCATTTTTAAATACGATTCCACAATCGCTTCGGGCGTCAAAGCGTAAGCCGATGACACCCCCAGTGCGACAAGCAAAAGGTAGAAGCGATGGAATATTTTCATAATGACAATTGTAAGGCGGCTTGCCAATAAACGCATAGCCGAAAATTAGCATCAATCGATCTGCATTAGAAGTTTTCCAATAGCGTGATAGGTAAGAGTTGAGGTTTCCAACTTGAATTAGGATCACACAGGCAGGTGAGCATTAAGTTGTGCGGTTGCGTTGTAATTTTGCTGGCACGAAACAGGTGTGGACTTTGGGGCCACGATTTCAATTTGTATTCGCATTCACGTTGTCCCCACACGATGTAAAAACTCTCGAGTGGTGATGAGCTTTCTTTGATCCAACGGGTAGTATGCTCAGGAAAAACAAATTCACTGAGGGTTTGCCATTGTCGGGGTTTGATTGTTTCGATGTCAATCGCGACTGGGGCCGTGTCAAATGCCACGGCAACCCATTCTCCTGTATGAGAAATCGAGGTGAAATAGGTTTCACCGTTATGAGTAAAAGAGGGATGCGCCTGACCAGCTTTAAGTTCGAACGAAGGCATTTTTCCTGTGATACGACGCATCAATCCATTGTAGATTACCCGAGACCAAAGGAACTGGCCTCGCGCGTTAATACCCTTGATCGATTCCAAGCGTATCAGTTGCTCTTGGGTTAAACGCTTAAACCCTAGATTGATGTCTGCATGGTCGAAATTGGCAAGGATTAAATGCATGGCTTAGGGCGGAGGATGTCCTTAAAAACAATCAACGAGCCGGATTGGATGTGATACTTAAACGATATCGTTCGTGGTGATTTACGATTTCGATTGTGCCCCATGGGTGATTTTGTTTGGCTCCATTTTGATAGGTCACTGTCATTTCCAATGTATTGCTTGTTTTATTAAAGATTTGACGAGTGAAACCTTCATCGTGGACATCAAAGCGTTTATCTTGTGCTTTTAAATTGGATGCCGGCCAAAAAGCAACAGCAATGTCTCGTAAGATATTTGTTGCTTGTAGCGTTTCGGGTAAGGCTGCTAAACGTTCTTCGTGAATCGTTTCGCCATTAAATTGGATATCCCATAGACGTTGATGCATCGGAGACAGGACCGATAGTTTCAACATTTTATTGTTAGCCCACATCAAAGCATAAAAATTATTTTCTTTGGGCATTTCGGGTACATGTTGACCGAAATAGTCAATGTGAATCCTTTGAATGGCTGTTATTTCTTGTCGAACGGCGAATGGATAGGGCTTGTATTTGAGTTCGGAGACAATTGGTTCAAATACCTGTTCGTTGTTCCAAATAAATCTAGGAATCCAAGAACATCCATTTAAAGCAATTGTGCTGATTATGCCGGCCAAAAATAGAAAACGCTTCATAAGATCTATCGGTTAAGAACAAGGATTGCGGTTCTTTAAGCAAGAATTCTGTGTAAGTTTTTTACCATATCATCAACGGTGACTAGGCTTTCAAACCTGCTAGGCTCAATATCGCTATTCCCCAAAGTTTTGCGCAGATGCGCGAGAAGGTCGACAATGTCAACGCTGTCGATGTCCAAGTCTTGATAGAGCTTGCTCTCCAACGTGAAATCCTTAGGTTCGATTTCAAACATCTCTTCAAAGATTGTTTGGAGTAGTTCAAAAATTTCTTGTTCGGTCATCGCCATCAGATATTAGAAATAATGTTTAAACAATAAAAAAGCATATTTTAGTCATTCTAAAAAAACCTCTCTCAAATTCAAAGTGAACAGAGAGAGGATGTCGTAAAAGTTTAGAAATGACCGTTATTTCAGTGTTCGTTTGGTTTCTATTTGAGCTCGTAACTGATCAACTTTTGCTTGAGCGGCATCCAATTCTGTCTGAATGAAAATGTCGGCTTTATTAGCGCGAGCTTCGATCAATTTCTTTTGAGCTTCGACTTCTGCGCGCTTTAACTCAACATCCAACTTTTTAAGTTCGATGGCCAATTCACGTTCTTGATCGGCATAGGCGTCCAACTTCGCTTGACGGGCTTCTTCTTTTTGACGTTGAGCTTCTTTGGCCTTTTACTTGGCTTGTTCGGCACGACGCTTGATGTCGGCTGCGCGCTTGGCAACAACGGCGGCCTCTTGGGCCTTCTTCGCTTCAAGTTGCTCGATTTGGATCTCTGCGGCACGAATCGCGGCGATTTGAGCATCCATGCTCATTTGTGCCATGGCGGGCATCGTAAGGCTCGAAGCCAAAAGGGTCATCAAAACGATCTTTTTCATACACTGGCCTCCTTACTGAACCGGACAAGCACCCGGATTGTTCGGTTGGATGCGCGTTTCCGTGGGGGAGGTGGAAATCATGACGGCCAAGCCCGTTTTGTATTCGCAAGGCAGTCCAACTTGAGCGGAGTTATAAAGCTTGTTTTTATAGCGGAAGGTCAATTGCACGCCATCGACGTAATCGACACCGCTGCCGCTACCGGTGAGCGAATCGCCGACCATGTGACCGACTGCTGCCCCGGCTAAACCACCGACGATGCGGTTGGAGAAGCGATGGGAGTGACTTTGGTTGCCAATGGCAGCGCCCGCAATGGCACCGATGATCATACCGAGATTGCCGGAATCATCGCGACGAACATCGTTGGGGATGGCAACTTTGGCAGCGCCAATCGCAAGAATTTCGACCGTTCGAACTTGTTGGGCCTGATTGACAGCCGTGGCGTAATAAGTATCGGAGCGATAGCGGGTACCGTCCGTTGCACAACCCGCCAAAGCCAATGCACTCAGACAGGCAACGAGAGTCAGTTTTTTCATCGTATAAATCCTTTCGTCCTGCGTAAAAATCGTAATCGTTGTTACAAGTAACTTTAGCGCAAATTGTTTAACAAAGTCTCGCGAATTGTGAGCGATTGTGACGCATAGACGCTAAAATTACCCGTCTGACAACGGTTGCCACAATAAGGAGTTTGGGCCATGGGACACAATTTCAATAGCGACGATGACGACGAAGAGGTCGGTTTGCCCGCTTTACCGCATGGCACGAAAAACTACATGACGCCGGCTTGTTACCGTCGCATGATTGAAGAGCGTGAGCACTTGGTCAAAGTTGAACGCCCGGAGATGACCAATGTGGTGGCTTGGGCAGCCAGTAACGGTGACCGCAGTGAAAACGGGGACTATCTTTACGGTAAACGTCGTTTGCGAGAGATCGATCGTCGTATTCGTTTTTTGAACAAGCGTTTGGACAATGCCGAAGTTGTTGATCCGTCAACGCGTCCGCCCACCGACCAAGTCTTCTTTGGTGCGACCGTCACTTACGAAGATGAAGAGGGCAACGAACACACGATCCGCATCGTTGGGATCGACGAAGCCGATGCAACCAAGGGTGATGTGAGTTGGGTCAGCCCGATCGCTCGCGTGTTTTTGAAGGCACACGAAGGCGATACGGTCAAATTGCCGACTCCCCAAGGCGTGCAGCATTTGGAAATCGTTGAAGTCCAATACATCTAAAATTTTTTCAATAAAGCCTTGACAAGCAAAAAAACGCTCTATACAATGCAGAACTTCTGTTGGGGGTATAGCTCAGTTGGTAGAGCACTTGCATGGCATGCAAGGGGTCAGCGGTTCGAACCC
>JAFNZB010000134.1 GCA_017383055.1 Burkholderiaceae bacterium
CAGTGACGGCTGACGAACTCGCCTTGATGGCGACAGAAGAAAAGACGTCTTACGAGCGTCTCTTTGCCGACCCCGAAGCGTTCGGTGTGGACATTTCCGACTTTATTGCCTTGGGCGATTGGCGTTTGTTCTTCGTACAACGCGACAGCTGGGAAAAGTACACGCCAGACATGGTCAATGCCGCTTGGAAGAAGTATTTCGTTCGCGACAACAGAGTGGTCGGCGTTTTCTTGCCCGATGACGAGCCGCAACGTGCGGAAATGACGGCAGCTCCCACTTTGGAGAGCATTTTGGCTGGTCATGAATTCAAAGAAGGCGGGGAAGTGGCCGAAGTGTTCGATTCAAGCCCCGACAATTTGAATGCTCGTACCGAACGCTTCCGTATCGGTGACATCGAAGTAGCCTTGTTGCCCAAGCAAACGCGTGGCGACACGGTCAAAGTCCGTGCAAACTTCCGTTACGGCAATCTCGAGTCCCGACGCGGTCAACGTGCCATGAACGTTTTGATGACTGCCATGCTCGAACGTGGTACCTCGACGATGAGCCGTGAAGCCATCAATGATGCGTTCACGAAGTTGAAGATCGAAGGCGATATCGGTCACTACACGACAACGCGTGAACACTTGGCTGACACGCTCACGTTGATGAGCGAGCTTTGGTGTGACTCCGTTATGCCTGAGAAGGCCTTTGACGAATTAAAGAGCGAATACATTACGGACGTTCAAGCCCGAATGGACGATCCGCGCGTTTTGGCACGAGACGCTATGAACGAGCACTTCAATCATTACGAAAAGGACGATCCGCGTTATCGCTTGACGTCCAAGGAAATGCTTGAGGCCCTTCAAAAGGCTCAATTGGCCGATCTGAAGCGCTACTACGACGAACAGTTCGGTATCACCCGCGGTGAGATCGCCATCGTCGGTAGTTTCGATGCTCAAGCCGTTCGCACCCAATTGGAAACGCTCTTTAAGAAAGTATCCAAGGTCCCGTACGAACGCATCGTGCGTGAATATGCCGAAACGCCTGCAACGCGTATCGTGATCGACACCCCTGAAAAGGAAAACGCCACGATCATGGCTCGTTTTGCCTTCCCGGCTCATAAGGACGATGAAGACGGTATCGCCATGCACGTTGCCAACTGGATCTTCGGTGGCTCCAACGGTCTGTCCAACCGTTTGATGATGCGCTTGCGTCAACAAGACGGTTTAAGTTACGGTGCCGGCTCGAGCCTCATGTTGCCGAGTTTTGGTAATGACGCCTCTTGGAGCATGCAAGCCATTTTGGCTCCGCAAAACATGGTCAAGGCTGAAACGGCACTTTTAGAAGAGATCGATCGTGTTTTAAAGGACGGCTTTACGCAAGAAGAGCTCGATGAAGCCAAGAAGGGTTACACGGACTATCGTGCGATCAATCGTTCTCAAGACGGCATTGTCGCAAGCCAATGGATCGCTTTGATGAAGGAAGGTCGTGACTGGACCGAATCGAAGGAAAACGACGAAAAGATCGCTCGATTGACTTTGAAGGACGTTAACGATGCCTTTAAGAAGATGGTCGATCCGAAACGCTTGACGATCATCTTGGCCGGTGACCAAAAGAAGGCTGAGCAACAATGATAAAAAAATGGCGACCCAATGGTCGCCATTTTTCTTTTAGCTCAATCAGAATGCGTAGGGGAGCGTTTGTACCGTTAACGTCATATCATTGATGGTAAAGGTGCCCCCTTCCAAAGCCTTCAAGGGAACTTGTGCAAAAGCATAAGCACCGGCAGCCATCACGACCTTACCGTTAGCAACACCGTCAATCAAGACATCGTCACCGGACATCGCTTCAAATGCGCCCTCAGCCTTTAAAAGCACGGAACGACGAGGGGTGGATCCGATGTGCTGAACGCGAGAGATGATTTCTTGACCGGGATAGCAGCCTTTATTAAAGACCAAACCGCCCACAAGATCCATGTTGATCCATTGCGGTACAAAGGCTTCCTTGGTTGCCAAAACGACCCAAGGAAGACCGGCCTTGACTTCACCCAACCACCAGTTGGTCGCTTCGATCTTATCTTCCGTCAATTCGCTCAAGGCGTCTTCCGTACCGATCACATACGCACGCGCCATGCCATCGACATCAGCGACACGACCTACAACGACATCACCCAATGCGACTTGATCGACTTGCGGCAATTCGAAAGCAGGGGCGACAACACCGGCGACCTTCAATTCTTCTGCTAAGCGCAACGTCACTTTGGAGCGCAAAATGAACATGCCGAAGCGCTTCATAAAGCCTTCGATC
>JAFNZB010000135.1 GCA_017383055.1 Burkholderiaceae bacterium
ATCGCGGGATGGAGCAGTCTGGTAGCTCGTCGGGCTCATAACCCGAAGGTCGTTGGTTCAAATCCTTCTCCCGCAACCAAATTCCAAGGGGCAGTTCACTACGAACTGCCCCTTATCTTTTTCTCAAAGCAAAAACGCCACGCTGTCTATTTTGCTCGACCATCTCCACCCTTTCAAGCATCTCGATTGCGTCGAACCTCACAGTGCTTCACCCCATCATCCAACACGAAAAAAAAAACTTAATTAGGCGAAGCTACTTAGGAAAAACAAGGGCTTTTTAAAGCGAAAGAAGCACTATCTCGCTATACTTGACGGGTTATTCATTTATTAAATATAGACTGGAAAAACGCTATGCGTGATACCTACTCTCCTCAAACCGTTGAAGCCGAAGTCCAAAAGGTCTGGAGCGACAACGACGTCTATCATGCTGTCGAGCATGCCAAGGACGCTCAAGGTAACGAAAAGCCGAAGTTTTATGTTCTTTCCATGTTGCCCTACCCGAGCGGTAAGTTGCACATGGGTCACGTTCGTAACTACACGTTGAACGACGTGATGTATCGCTATTTGCGCATGAAGGGTTACAACGTGATGACGCCGATGGGCTGGGACGCCTTCGGCATGCCGGCTGAAAACGCTGCTATCAATCACGGTATTGCCCCGGCTGCTTGGACGTTCTCCAACATCGCCGACATGAAGTCTCAAATGCAACCGTTGGGTTTGGCATTCGACTGGGACCGTGAAATCGCCACTTGCACGCCGGAATACTATCGTTGGAACCAATGGATGTTCTTGAAGATGCTCGAGAAGGGCATCTGCTACCGTAAGACTCAAATCGTGAACTGGGACCCCGTAGACATGACGGTCTTGGCCAACGAACAAGTCGTTGACGGTCGCGGCTGGCGCTCCGGTGCACTCGTTGAAAAGCGCGAGATTCCGGGCTACTACTTGGGCATCACGCAATACGCTGAAGAATTGTTGAAGGACCTCGATCAATTGGGCGGCTGGCCGGAACAAGTTCGCGCCATGCAAACGCACTGGATCGGTAAGTCCACCGGTGTGAAGCTCGTCTTCCCGTACACGATCGATGGCGAAGAAAAACGCCTCTCCGTTTACACGACGCGTGCCGATACGTTGATGGGCGTGACGTTTGTCGCCATCGCTGCCGAACATCCGCTTGCCAAGCGCTTGGCCGAGGGGAACGAAACGCTTCAAGCCTTCATCGCCGAATGCGGTAAGGGCAGCGTGAGCGAAGCCGACATGGCTACGATGGAAAAGAAGGGCGTGCCCACGGGCTTTAACGTCCGCCATCCGTTGACGGGCGAAGAAGTGCCGGTTTGGATCGGTAACTACGTTTTGATGAGCTACGGTGAAGGCGCCGTGATGGGCGTGCCGGCTCACGACGAACGTGACTTTGCGTTTGCCAAGAAGTACGGTCTTCCGATTAAGCAAGTCGTTGCCTGCGAAGGTCACGAATACTCCTTGGACGCCTGGCACGAATCCTACGGTGATAAGAGCGACGCTTCCACGTTGATCAACTCCGGCGAATTCGACGGTCTCACCGTTCACGAAGGGATTGAAAAGATTGCTGAAAGCTTGGCTGCTAAGGGCTTGGGCGAAAAGCAAACGCAATATCGCTTGCGCGACTGGGGTATCAGCCGTCAACGCTATTGGGGCACGCCGATCCCGATCATCCACTGCCCGCACTGCGGTCCGGTCCCGGTTCCTGAAAAGGACCTCCCGGTCGTCTTGCCGACGGATTTGATCCCGGACGGTTCCGGCAATCCGTTGAATAAGTGCGAAGAATTCTTGAACTGCAAGTGCCCGGTGTGCGGTGCCGACGCCAAGCGCGAAACGGACACGATGGACACGTTCGTGGACTCCTCTTGGTACTTCATGCGCTATTGCTCGCACGACTGCGACACGGCCATGGTCGACGAACGCAACGATTTCTGGGCTCCGGTCGATCAATACATCGGCGGTATCGAACACGCCGTGATGCACTTGCTCTACGCACGCTTCTGGACGAAGGTCATGCGTGACTTGGGCGTCGTGAAGTTTGACGAACCGTTCAAGCGCCTCTTCACGCAAGGCATGTTGACGGCCGAGTGCTACTACCGTCAATTGCCCGATGGCAAGAAGCGTTGGTACTACCCGGATGAAATCGAAATCACC
This sequence comes from Burkholderiaceae bacterium, assembly GCA_017383055.1. GTDB lineage: Bacteria > Pseudomonadota > Gammaproteobacteria > Burkholderiales > Burkholderiaceae_F > Aphodousia. The sequence goes on from JAFNZB010000135.1 coordinate 2,173, forward strand.
TACGACGACAAGGGCCGTCCGGTGAGCGCCATCGCCAAGGACGACGGTCAACCCGTCACGATGGGTGGCGTTGAAAAGATGAGTAAGTCCAAGAACAACGTCGTCGAACCCAAGGACATCATCAATAAGTACGGTGCCGACACGGCTCGTAGCTTCGTGATGTTTGCCGGTCCCCCGGATCAATCCGCCGCTTGGAGCAATTCCGGTGCCGAAGGGACGTTCCGCTTCTTGCGTCGTCTCTGGAACTGGTGCTACCAAAAGAAGGCTGTCATTGAAACGGCCGGTGACGTGGATGTTACGAAGCTCACGAAGGATCAAAAGGCCTTGCGCCGCGACATCCACTTGGCTTTGCAACAAGCCACGGCTGACATCGATCGTATGCAATACAACACGGTCGTGTCCGCTACGATGAAGATGATGAATACGCTTGATGCCGCCAAGCTCGATGACAGCGCCGAATCCGCTGCCGTTTACAAGGAATGCGCATCCATTCTCATCCGCACGCTCTACCCGATCGCCCCGCATATCACGACGGCAATCTGGCAAGGGTTGAAGTTCGACGCTGAAATGGGCGACATCCTTGATGCCGCTTGGCCGCAAGTCGACGCTCACGCACTCGTCAGTGACGAAATCGACATGGTCGTTCAAGTCAACGGTAAGCTTCGCGGTTCCGTGACGGTGCCGGCTGACGCCGATCGCGAAACGATCGAGCAAGCCGCTTTGGCTAACGAAAACGTGCAAAAGTTCACGGAAGGCAAGTCGATCAAGAAGATCGTGGTCGTTCCGAAGAAGCTTGTGAACATCGTGGCTGTCTAATCGACCTCAACAACGTTCATCATTGAACTGAATTCCCCAAGACGCTTTGGCGTTTTGGGGAATTTTTTATCCACGCCACGATATAATGAATGGTTGTATCGATACATTATTTTGGAAGACACTCATGCCCTCTTTGGCTCGACGTTCTTTTCTTTTATCCTCTTTGGCTTTGGCTTTGACAACGACCGGTTGTGGTTTCCGTTTGCGCGGTCAATTCTCGTTGCCGTTTGAAACGATGTATGTGAACATGCCGCGCAACAATCGCATGGCAGCCTCCATTCGTCGTATGCTCGCTTCGGGCACGAACGTGCAATTGGTGGACAACGCCGCCGACGCACAAGCCATTCTCGACTTCATGGGTCAAAACCGTTACCGTGAAGTGATCGCCTTAAACACCAAGGGCGAAGCTCGCGAATACGAATTGACGTTGAAGTTGACGTTCCGTGTGGCAAGTCCTGACGGTGACGAATACTTCCCGGCAACGACCTTTACGGCCTCGCGCGAAATCACGTACAACGAAGAAGACTACAACTCTCGCGACGCTGAGGAAGCCTTGTTGTACAACGAAATGCAAGAAGAATTGATCATCCAGTTGCTCAACCGCCTCTCGACGATCAAACCGCATATCCATGCTTATTAAAAGCGACGACCTCGCTCGCCATTTGGCTTCGGCCAAAACATCCGGTTCTCTCGCACCCTTGTGGGTGATCGTCGGAGAGGAAGCGCTTTTAGCCTTGGAAGCTGGCGACGCACTTCGTGCTTGCGCCAAAGACTTGGGTTACACCGAACGATGCGTTTTAGCGTTTGGTGCCACGAGCGATTGGTCGCCCTTGATGGATGCGTTGATGAGCGTCTCGCTTTTTGATGACAAAAAAATCATCGAATTGCGCTTTTTATCCGCCGGTCCCGGCATCAAAGGCGGTAAAGTCTTATCGGAATTTGCTCAGATGGCCCCGACAGCCGAGGGCATCGTTTCCATCGTGCATTTGACGCAAGTCGATTACACGACGAAAAAAGCGGCTTGGTATAAGACGCTCACGGCAAACGCCAACGTCGTCTCTTGCGAACCGATTTCTCGCGCTGCCTACCCACGCTGGATTCAAAATCGATTGAAGAATCAAAATCAATCGATGAGTGCCGATGCGCTCACTTTTTTTGCCGAACAAACGGAAGGGAATCTTTTAGCGGCCAAGCAAGAATTGATGAAGCTATCGCTTCTTTACCCTGAGCGCGAATTGACACTCAAAGAAGTCGAAGACAGCGTGATGAACGTCTCTCGCTACAGTCTTGATGACTTGATTGAAGCCATCGCATTAGGCGACGGCGCTCGCGTGACGCGCACCGTGACCGGCATGCAAGCCGAAGGCGAAGCGTTGCCTTTGATCATGATGCGCCTGACCGGTTTTATCCGAGACGTCATGACCCTTTTGATGCAACGAAAAGCCGGTATGCGTCCCGCAGGCTTTATGCGCCCCGGTGTCGCCCAAGCGGCTGCACGACTGAATTTAGAAAAAGCGGCCAATGCGCTTGCGCGTTGTGCCGACATCGATCGATTATCCAAAGGCTTGAATGTACCGACCCGAAACGATGTGTGGTCGGAACTCAAGGCGCTTTGCTTATTTTTAGCCCATTGACCGAAGGAATAAACAATGGCTTATCAATTTTTTGCGGTTTCTCCGCGCACGCTTGAACCCGTCTTAGCGGACGAATTGAAAGGTTTGGGCGCCAAACAGATTAAGGTCGGCGCCGGTGGTGTCTCCTTTGAAGGCACGCTTGAAACGGCCATGGCCGTGTGCTTGCACTCTCGTATCGCAAGCCGCGTGTTGATGCGCATCGCCACGCGCCAATACTATGACAGCCACGACATCTACGACATGGCTCACCTCTTGCCGTGGGAAAAGTTCTTCGATGCCGATTGCAGTCTTCGTGTGGACGTCACTGCCAAGAATTCCCCCTTGGAAAGCTTGGACTTCACCACTCTTCGAATCAAGGATGGCATCTGTGACCGCTTCCGCGAAGGTTGTGGCGTGCGCCCGAGCATTGAAAAGTTGAATCCCGATGTGCGCATCCACGCTTTCATTTCCGAGCGCTATTGCACGTTCTACTTGAATTTGTCCGGTGAACCGCTCTTTAAGCGCGGTTGGCGTATTGAAAAGGGTGAAGCCCCGTTAAAGGAAAACATGGCTGCAGGCCTTTTGGCCTTGGCCGGTTGGAATCCGTCCATCCCGTTGGTCGAACCCTTCTGCGGTTCGGGTACGATCGCCATCGAAGCCGCTCAAATCGCCTGCAACATGGCTCCGGGCCTCAATCGCGAATTCGCGTTTGAAAAGTTGCACATCTTCGACATGGATCGTTGGGAAGAAATGAAAGAAGACGCTCGCGCGGCCGTCAACATGTACGCTGACGTGAAGATCGCCGCAAGCGACATCTCCTCCATCGTCGTGGGCAAGGCTCAAAGCAATGCCCAACGTGCAGGCCTTGGCGCCCTTCTTGAAGACGGTCGTTTGACCTTCAAGCAAGGTGACGCTCGTGAAGTCGCACCGATCGCCGAATCCGGCATGATCGTTGCCAATCCGCCGTACGGTGAACAATCCACGCCGAAGAGCGCCACGGTGGGCGGCATGATGAAAAACGTTGCCGACAATATGAAGCGTCAATTCGCCGGCTGGACGGCTTGGATGTTGACGAGCGATCGTGGTCTTCCACGCCAAATGCGTCTCTCCGAATCCCGCAAGATCGTGATCTTCAACGGTCCGCTCGAATGCCGATTCTTTAAGTTTGAAATGGTGAGCGGTAACTTCCGTCGCAAAGACAAGGCTACTGAAGAAGCCGAAGCTTAAAAACAACCCTTCATGAAAAAAGCGCTTTGAGGCAATTCCCAAAGCGCTTTTCATTTGAACGGTCGATTAGGCTTCTTTCTTATCTTCAATCGCACGAGCCACGAGTTCTGCCAACTCCACGATGTCCATGCCTTGAAGTACCTTGTCTTCATTCATGGCACTTTCAAACATCGTCAAACAGTGCGGACAACTCACTGCCACAGTGGAAGCCGACTTTCGCAATTCGCCCAAACGCACGAAGTTGATGCGTTTCGTATTGCTTTCCATCCACATTTGACCACCACCGGCACCACAGCACATCGCCGTCTTCCCACGCTCAATCGACTCAACTCGCTTCAAGCCCTTGATGTTGTCCATGATCTTACGAGGCGTACCCACGATGTCGTTATAACGAGCCAAATAACACGGATCGTGGAAGACGACACGCTCGGAAACTTGAGCATCAAGCTTTAAACGACCCGCAGAAATCAATTCATGGATCAACTTCGTGTGATTCACAACGCTAAATGCTCCGCCTTCAAATTGCGGGTATTCGTTCTTTAACGTGTTAAAGCAGTGCGGGCAATGCGCCACGATGTGCTTGAAGGAATACTTGCTCAAATTCTCGATGTTTTCCATTGCCGCCAATTGGAAGGTGTACTCTTCACCGGCACGACGAGCAAAGTCTCCGTGGCAACGTTCTTCTTGCATCACAGCAAAAGAGACGTTGGCAGCACGCAAAATCTTCACCATGGCACGAGCGATCTTTTGAGCGCGACGGTCATAAGAAGCCGAACAACCGACCCAATAGAGGTAATCGACGTGTTGACCTTCCGTTGCAATCGGCAAGTCTAAATCCTTTGCCCAATCCAAACGATCGGCCGGGTCCATCCCCCAAGGATTGCCCACCGTTTGCGTGTTTTGAAGGGCATTGGCCATACCGGCCGGGAAATCCCCTTCTTCCAGGGCCAAATGACGACGCATATCGACGATCGCCGTCGGCAAGTCGATACGGACCGGGCACGCTTGCGCACAAGCGCCACACGTCGTGCAACTCCAAAGTGCATCCTTATCGACGATCTCGCCCACCAATTGCTTGTCACTCGGATTGTGCAAACGGTCCTTCAATTGCTTGACCATGGCACGCGGATCCAACGGAGCACCCACCTTCACGGCCGGACAGACTTCAGTACAACGACCGCATTCGGTACAAGCGTCAAAGTCCAAGCGTTGCTTCCAATTGAATTGATCGAACTCGGAAACGCCAAATCGTTCTTGCTCTTCAATGTCTTCGATCTTGTCAAGACGGCCCTTGGGTTCCAACTTACGCCAATAAAGGTTCGTCGGTGCCTTAAAG
>JAFNZB010000136.1 GCA_017383055.1 Burkholderiaceae bacterium
ACCTTCATCACTTTGGCTTCTCGGGTGGAATTGACGCTACCCATCATGATCGTACCCTTGGCTTCAAGCGCCTCGGCAAATACTTCACGCGGCCCACCGAAACTGAAACTCACCACAGGAACATCCGAAGCCAAAACGGCCTCAAATTGCTCTTCAAATGACGGAATCGTTGCCAATTCATGCTTCGCACCCAATTCATCACGCAAGGGCTCTAACGCATCGAAAATGGTCTGCGTAGCTTCAGGCGTCGGCTCTTGACGAGGCGGTACACGAAGATTGACGGCAAAAGGCTTATCGGTCAATGCTCGCACATCTGCAATCGCTTTGGTGATTGCATCGTCCGTCATCACACCACAGGGCAAAGAACCCAAACCACCTGCGTTGCTAACGGCTGCCACCATTGCCGGTGTCGTCACACCCATCATCGGTGCGGCGATGATCGGATACTGAATCGATAAAAGGGAAGTGAGTGCATTGGCGCGCTCACGAATCTGCTGTTGTAAAGACATAAATCTCGAAATCTAACTCAGTGAAAAAAGGGCTCATACGCCCTCATAAATGATTCGCAAATCATTTTACCGAATGCCGTGCCTTTCGCCCGTATAATTGGGACATCGAATTATTGTTGAAAGTCATCTATCTACGACTTTCACTGCATAGGAAACGTAAATTATGGCAAAACGAGTTGTGGTCGGCCTCTCGGGTGGTGTGGACTCCGCCGTGTCGGCTTATCTCCTCAAACAACAAGGCTATGACGTCATCGGTCTTTTCATGAAAAACTGGGAAGATGACGATGACAGTGAATACTGCTCTAGCCGCCAAGACTTCATCGACGCCGTAGCCGTTGCCGATACGGTCGGTATCGACATCGAAGCTGTTAACTTCGCCAAAGAATACAAAGATCGTGTGTTTGCCGATTTCTTGCGCGAATACTCTGCCGGACGCACGCCGAACCCCGACGTGCTCTGTAACGCTGAAATCAAATTCAAAGCCTTCTTGGATCACGCCATGAACATGGGTGCCGAATTGATCGCCACGGGTCACTACGCACGTGTTCGCAAGGCTGCCGACGGTCGAACGCAATTGCTTCGCGGTTTGGATGAAACCAAGGACCAAAGCTACTTCTTGCACCGTTTGACGCAAGAACAGATTTCTAAGGCCATCTTCCCAGTGGGCGAATTGCGTAAAACGCAAGTGCGCCAAATCGCTGAAGAAATCGGCTTGCCGAATGCGAAGAAAAAGGACTCTACCGGCATTTGTTTCATTGGCGAACGCCCGTTCCGCGAGTTCTTGAATCGCTATTTGCCCACCAAGCCCGGTCCTATGCGTACGACCGATGGCAAACTCGTGGGTGAACACATCGGTTTGGCTTTCTATACTTTGGGACAACGTAAGGGGATCGGTGTCGGCGGTAGCAAGGACGGCAACGGCGAGCCGTGGTTCGTTGCGAAGAAAGACATGGCAACGAATACGTTGTGGATCGCTCAAGGTCACGACCATCCGTGGTTGCTCAGTCATGAATTGACGGCTGTGATGCCGAGTTGGGTTTCGGGCGAAGCGCCTGCTGCCGGCTCCGAATTGACCGTGAAGACGCGTTATCGTCAAGTTGACGGTGCCTGCCGCGTTGCTCGTTCTGACGGCGAAGCTTTCACGCTTGAATTCGACACGCCGCAATGGGCGGTGACACCGGGCCAAAGCGCCGTGATCTACGACGGCGAAGTTTGTTTGGGCGGCGGCTTTATCGACCAAATCGGTCAACGCTTATAAGCTAACACTAAAATGAAAAAAAACCGAGGACTTTTCCTCGGTTTTTTCATTTAAAACGTTCGAGAAAGCGGACAGTGTCGTCCTCGAACAAGGCCCGCTCCCATAATGAGGAAAGTCATCCCAACGCCGGCAAACAAAGGATTGAAAGGCATTTCAACAAAAAGAGGCAAAATGAATTCCGTAAAGGGCCCCAGTACGATCGCCAAAATAGCCCATCTTGGATCGATTCGATTCTTAAGCCATAAAGCACAACAAAGCGGAGCGAAAACCACGGTCCCGCGCAACCCCATCGACAAGAAGGCGAAATTCAAAATCACGTCCGTCTCAAGCATCATGCAAGTCAATGCCGCCGTGAGTAACACTGCCACAATCAAGATACGAATGCGACGGGAACGGGTCTCCGCATGAACCCACTTGCGACCAAGGACTTGGATAATGTCATTATTGATAATGGTAGAAATGCCCAGTGCCAGCCCAGCTCCACTGCCGACCACCGTGACAAAAAGCGTACCCAAAATCACACCGCTCAAAAGTTCAGGCATCTGCAAAAGGACAAATTGCGTGAGAGCCGTTTTCGGGACGATATCCGGATAATGAGCTCGCATGTAAAGACCGACCAAAATCCCCAAGGCCCCGATAATCGGAATCAAAAGTGCGCTCGCAATCGTCCCCCAACGGGCAACCCCATCACTTTTAGCAGCGCAAATGACTTGAGCGTAAATTTGTGTGGTCGTAATCCCGATGATCATGGCCATGCATGACCCAACTTCTCGACTGACCCCTCGTCCAAAAACATTGAGGTAGTCTTCACCGTTCGGGGTATCCAGCGCATTGACCATGGCGACAAAACCGTCAAAACCGCCCGTCATCTTCAGCACTAAAACGCCACAAAGAATCATGGAACAGTAAACGAGAGCCAGCTTGACCATGCCGACAAGCCCTGCGCCGCGAGTTCCTCCAAACACCACATAGATAATCATGAATATCGCCGCTGCGATCAATGACCAAGACATGGAAACGTCGGGCAAAATCACGGCAATGACCGAAGTGGCTGCAATCAATTGACAGAGAATGCTGATGAAAGTGCCCGAAGCACTCATCACAGAAGCCATCATCCCAGCACGTTCACCGTACTCTTGAGAGATGATGCCCATGATGGTTCGGCCTTCACCACGTCGAAATGGAATCGCAAAAAAGACCGCTAATGCCACGACGGCAATCGCGCAGCCTAGACAGAACCACCATGCACAAGCCCCATACAGAAACGCCAACTGCGCCGTCCCGATCGTGCAAGAGCCTCCGATAATGGTTCCAAGGATCGCCCCACCTAATAAAACCGATCCCATATTGCCCTTTTGCTTTTGAGTACCGGAATACAAAGCCGCTACAACAATCAAAAGGACACTGATTAATAAACCGCAAAAAATCATAAAAACGTCTTCAGTATCGCCATTGATATCGCGAAAAATACAATGGGAATCTTACTCTTCGCAATCCAAAAATTGACGAAATCAGCACAAACGACTACTGTGTGAATCGAAGGAAATTTCAAATATGGCCTGTGATTGTTGTGGTGGCGGTCAAACGCCACCGATTCCCGATGTAAGTCAAAAACTCGTTATCGCTGCACTACTGTGGTTGGCGGCGTTTTTTGCATGGCCGCAATTGATTGCTTGGCTGATTTTCGATCTTCTCGCTTTCTCTGTGGAATCGTCCATTGGTGTCACCCTACAAACGACACTTAACCTCATCGGTCATTTCACACTATGGTTTGGCGCTCTCACTTACGTCGCCACGTGGCTTCAGACGTCAGTCCGTTTAGAGACCATTCGCGCGCGACTGAGCCATCGTAGTACCTCGGTTCAAATCCTTGTTGCGCTCTTATTCGGAGCCGTAACACCGATTGGCTACTTTGAGTCACGCACGCTTTTTTTGGGATTGGGACAAATCAAAAAGCCCAAAGGAACTGCCGCTGCTTATCTTTGCGCCAACCTCCTTTTTCATAGAACACTCTTAGCCGTGATTGGAGCGGTCAGCGAATGGCAATTCATGCTGATTTATATCGCTTTTGCGACCATCGCGAGCCTTTTGGCAACCCTTTTGATGAAAAAGGTGAAATTGTCATTGCCGATTCTTGCTGTGATGACGTTGAGCGCACAAGAAATGCCTATAAACGAAGAACCATTACCGTGCATCCACGAGCGTTTTGCAAATGCCAACACGGCCGTTCGCCAAGCACTGAGTAAAAGCTTCATTTGGATTATCGTGGGAAGTATCGTTTTTGCCACCCTTTTGCAAAACCCAATCGTCGGTCTCTTGATCATCCTGCTCACCGTCTTTTTCACATTACGACATTGGACCCAAAAAGACCCGCTCAGTCTACGAGAGGTGATGAGCAACAAATCGGCTCGGATCTTTTATCAATACGCCTTTTCGATCATGGCGATTCTGAGTTACGGTACGATTTGGCTCTAAAACGGGGGGCGATCACGACGCAAAACGATTTGCGTAATTTCAGACGGGACACCGATACGGCAGGCCATACCGGTCCAAAGCCCCGTTCCCGCGTTCACATACACTTGAGTGCGTTCATTGGCTCGATACAGTCCGTCAACGAAACCACCGTTAAATAAAGCAATCAACGGTTGGATCCACTTAATCAAACCTCCATGCGTATGGCCTGACAATTGAAGATCAATCCCCTTTAATTGCTCGGCACCTTTGGGTTGATGCGACATCAAAATCACAGGAACATTCGGAGCGTTTTGTATTGCCGTCGTGACATTCGGACCGGGCAAACCAAAACGAGCTGCAGCACGATCAGCGGCCCCGGCGACCACCAATTTCGCTTCGCCTCGTCGAATCGTTCGATGACGATTTTCTAACATGGCGATACCCATTGCTTCAAAACGAGCGACCCAATCGACACCCCCATGGTAATGCTCATGATTACCGGTCACGGCCATCACGCCATCCCGAGCGCGCAACCATCCGTAAGGTGCCACCTCTTCGTGTAATTTCCTAGCGTTTCCTTCAACCATGTCCCCGGTAATCAAAATCAGATCGGCCTCGAGCGCATTCGTTTTGACCACAACCTGTTCAAGCCACGGGCGCTTTAAAAGCTGTCCGATGTGTAAATCCGTCAAATGCACAATGCGATACCCATCGAATGCCGGATCAAGATGAGTCATACGAATCTCTACGGTTTTGACATCCGGCACTTTCAATGCACAATAAACGCCCCAAGGCCCGGCCAAAACCGACAACCCAATCAAAAGCCATTTCAGTTGCAAAGACGTCAAAGGCCAAGCAATCGTCATCCCTAACTTTTGAAGACCACGAGCGATCCACCAAATAAAATCCTTGACAACCAAAAGCGTCAAGAGGATCAAAAAGACGTTGTAGCAAGCCTCTCCGAGCATCATCCAACCGCTTGGAAGCGAGGGATTGAACGCACCGGTGCCAAAGATTTGATAAAGGGAATACTTTTGACTGATGAGTAAAAAGAATAAAAAGAGAAGCGTTTTAACTTTGCGAGAAACCGGCATCCACCAAATCAGGCTAATGATCAGATAGACCAATAAAATCAGAGAGAAAATCGATAGAAAATTCACGATACTCTTCTCGCCAAAACGACTTGAACATTTGTCATTGTACCAACGAATCGGGTAGGAGCTAGTGGGTTAGTCCCACTAGCGTCCTCCCACACCACGTAGCGTACGGATCCGTACTACGCGGTTGCGAGTTATCCCAGGCTCTCGCCCTTTGCCTTCCTTGTTTATCTGTCCGTATATTCATTTCCCTACACCTACCTTGTCTTGGCACTCAGTTCCGCTGATTGCTTTCGTCAAGGCGTTCCTTATCGGTACATTCAGGTGGCTCGGAATGAAGTTCATTCAGCAAAGAAGAATTAACTCGCTTCGGTCCTTCCTCATTGTGATGAGTACTATGACCTCTGCTGACTCCTCACGGTAAGTTTTGCTCCATAAGCTCTTTTGAGCTCACGTCCGTGAGGCCTCCCTGGGTAAGAACACAATCTTTCCCGTCATCTATCCGCCGCATTTACACCTCAAGTTCTGTGTAGCTTTGGGCTTCAGTTTGTTTGGCAACCTTACCCACTATCGTATGCCTGATGCGGTTCCTGTTCGTCGGACCAACGGTTTGCCTCGGGCTTCCTTCAGATTCCACCTCGCGATGGACACCCTTGCCTCTGGCTATGCGCTTGGTGCTACCCCCTGCGCTCGGGACTTTCACCCGTTAGATTGCGCCCATGCCAGGCGCACCAAAAAAGGAGCACCCCTGAAACGGGAATGCTCCTATTTCGTCATCGATGCGATTCGATTAGAGGACCTTCGAAAGGAAAGCCTTCGTACGGTTGTGTTGGGGATTACCGAACAATTCTTCCGGCGTACCTTCTTCCACCACGTTACCGCCGTCCATGAAAATCACACGGTCGCCCACTTCGCGAGCAAAACCCATTTCGTGAGTCACCACGACCATGGTCATGCCTTCGCCAGCCAATTGCTTCATCACGTCCAACACTTCCTTGACCATTTCCGGGTCAAGTGCCGAAGTCGGTTCGTCAAAGAGCAAAGCCTTCGGACGCATCGCCAAAGCTCGAGCGATGGCAACACGTTGCTTTTGACCACCCGAGAGTTGGGACGGATATTGCTCGGCCTTGCTACGCAAACCCACCTTATCCAAAAGGTTGTAAGCGATGTCTTCTGCAGCCTCCTTCGTCATGCCGCGAACTTGAATCGGAGCTAACGTAAGGTTTTGCAAAACCGTCATGTTTTCAAAGAGATTGAAATGTTGGAACACCATACCGACTTCAGCGCGGATACGATCAATGTTCTTCTTATCGTCAATCTCTTCACCGTCGATCAAGATATGACCGGCAGTCGGTTGTTCCAAGTGCGTGATCGAACGCAAAAGCGTACTTTTACCGGAACCGGACGGACCGATGATCACCACCACTTCTTTGGCCTTGATTTCCATATTGACGCGCGGCAACACCACGTGATCGCCATAGGCCTTCTTTAAGTCTTTAATTACGATCATTTTTCTTAAACTTCTTTTCAAGGATTGCCACCAAACGCGTAATCGGGAGCGTCATGCACAAGTAAAGCAAAGCGACTGCCGTCCAGATTTCCATTGCACCGTACGTACTGGCAATGACCAACTGACCTTGACGCGTCAATTCTTCGAAACCGATGACGGACACCAAAGAGGAGTCCTTCAACATAGCGATAAATTCATTACCGAGCGGCGGAATGATGCGCTTGAATGCTTGCGGAATGATGATAAAGCGCATCGTTTGGGACCAATTCAAACCCAAAGAGCGACCGGCTTCCATTTGCCCCTTATCGATCGATTGGATACCACCGCGGAAAATTTCGGCGATATAGGCACTGGAATTGATACTACAAGCAGCAATTGCGGCCACAAACGGATCGATACGCGTACCGATCAAAAGCGGCAGCGCGAAGTAGATCATGAAAATTTGCACCAAGAGCGGCGTACCACGCAAGAAGTCGACGTAGATCTTGGCAGGAATACGGATAAGGGCCACGTGAGAAATTTCGGCAATACCGATGAAAAGGCCCAATAACAAACCAAGACCAACGCTCATGGCGGTGATCTGGAGCGTGACCCCAGCCCCTTGCAAAAGCAACGGGAAAGAGTCGATGATTAATTGAAAGTCAAACATTTAAGTTCTCGTACCCGAAAATAATTAACGTTTCTTTTTTGAGTCTCTAGTGGTTTCAGAACTCGAAAAAAGAGGGGAAAAGCATCGGCGTCCCTTCTCCTTTCCCCTCTCTCAGTGAGAGCCTTTACTTAGCAACGCCGAACCACTTGTTGTAGATCTTGTCGTATTCGCCGTTGGCCTTGATCGTTTCCAAACCCTTATTGAGTTCTTCAGCCAACTTTTGGTTGCGCTTGCTAACAGCAAAACCGTAGAACTCAGCCTCCAACACTTGCGGCAAAATCTTCACGGTATCGTCATTGCGACGAGCCAAATAGAATTCAACGACAGGCTTGTCGTTCAAAACAGCTTGGCAGCCACCGGACTTCAAATCCATGAAAGCTTCCGTCACACTATTAAAGAGCGTCACGTTAGCGTTCTTGATACGGTTGGCCATCATGGCACCGGTCGTACCAATTTGTGCGCAGATACGCTTACCTTCCAAGTTGGCCACTTCCTTAATGGTGCCTTCGTCCTTCTTGTTGATAAGGATCACCAAACCGGATTGATAGTACGGTTGGGTAAATTTAACGGCACGTTGGCGTTGCGGCGTGATCGTCATGGCAGCAGCCACTGCATCGATCACATTCGTTTGCAAGGACGGAATCAAACCGTCAAAACCCATATTTTGAATCTTGACTTCATGACCGGCTGCCTTTGCGATCGCCTTGATCATGTCGATGTCAAAGCCCGTGATCTCGCGCTTTTCTTCATCCATGAATTCAAACGGAGCAAACGTGGCTTCCGTACCCACGTTCAACGTCGCAGCCGTGGCACTCACGCAAAGCGTTGCACCCAAAAGGGCAGCCATAATTTGTTTTTTCATTTTTCTCTCTCACTGTTTTTAGAATTCTTTCCCCTCGTGGCTCAAAAGCGCCACACGGGTGTCATCAAGTCACATCCAACCGACGTTTTCTTATTCATGAAACGCCCACCAACGGTTCGATTGACTCAGACATTGGTGCGACAGTTTATTGATTCAAATAATAAGAGAAAGAGACGAAAGAGCCCCAAAAGCAAATATTTAATTCAGATTTATTTCAGGAAAATGTCGACAAAACTAAAAGCACTACATATACAGAAAACAGCCAACAAACATCAATATCTTGTATAACTTGTGGAATTCCTAAGAAAAATCAATGCATTTGCAATTCATTGACCGACTCAATGGTGTCATCATTCAACCGTAAACTCGGCAACAAAATCAAATTCACAACAAAAATTTATCGTTTAGAAACAATCGGTTAACGAAACAACGCCATTTTTCATCATTCTAAAAATCGAATTTGTCGACTAAAAAAAAGTTTGCGCTAACGCAAACTTTTTTGAAAAATCACACCAATTCTCGCTCAAAGTAAGACATCGTTTCGACAATTTGTTGACTTTCAATCGATTTAGGGAGTCTTCACGATCCAGCGGGTGACGGCATCCAAAACTTCATCACCCTTGGATACATTTTTCCCTTCCAAGGAAGCAAATACAGCGTAACGACGACCATTGGTCGCTTGAACGATGCCAGCCATGGTCTTGACGCCATTCAAAAGGCCGGTTTTCATATGAGCGACACCGCCATTTAACGGACGATGTTTCATCGTGCCGTCAAACCCAGCAATCGGAAACGAGGCGATCCACTCATGAGACCAAGGTGAGCGAGCCCCATAAGCCAAGACCTTTGTCATCGCGTTAGCCGTAACCTGAGATTGTCGGGACAGCCCCGAACCATTGTCAACAGTAATCGTATGAGGAGCCAATCCCACTTTTTGCACTAACCAGTGCTCCATCACACCTCGGGCATCTTCATAACGGATGTTGGACGTCTTTTGCGACATCGCAAGCGATAAGAAAAGATGACGAGCCAAGATGTTATTACTGAACTTATTGGTCAAACGAACAGTCGTTGCCACATCATCAGAGGCCGATTCAAACAATTTAACCGCCTTGGCACTCTTGATGCCAGCCTTCACATGACCATTCCACGCGATACCGGCTTCTTTCATTTGAGCGGCAAAACTGCGAGCTAGATATGAATCACGATCTTTGACCACATAGGTGAGACTACGCTCTCCGCACCCCTTCACAAACGTGCCTTTAAAGGTCGGCTTGAGCGGATCACTGACATCGGCTTTTAATTGATTGCGCCACCCAAGACACCAACCGGAAGCAAGCGCAACGGTTTTCGGTAAGCGAATCCCTGTTTGAAGCGGCAAAGCAGAAACATGAGCGACACCGGCTGCTTCATCCGGAATAAAACGAATAACGACAGAATTGAAATTAAAAAGAGCCGCATCGGCATCAAGGTTATAGGGACGATGAGTTTGACCGTCAAAGCTCGAACCCGACGTTGAAGCAAAAAGCGTGCGATCAACAATGAGATTGCCGGTGATTTTGCGAATCCCCATGGCTTTGAGCGTGTGCACATCACGCCAAAGATGTTCAGCCACATAACGCGGATCACCGCCACCAACAAAATAAAGATTGCCCTTTAAAACCCCTTTTTGAATCGTGCCGTCATGATAAAAACCGGTTTTCCATTGAAAAGCCGGACCTAAAGTCTCCAGGGCTGCTAACGTCGTGACGATTTTTACCGACGAAGCGGGTATCACCGGTTTATCGGCTTGCCAAGCCAAAACGGATTTGGAATGCTCCAAGTCGATGACGTTGACAGCAAATTGATTACGATGGATTTCAAGGGCCGACAACGTTTTTTCAATTTCCATGGGCAGACCATTTGACCCCCATGCAACAGATGTCATCGCACAAGCCGAAGCCACACCGATTAAAAGACGAGAAAATGAAAAAAGTTGTATTTTTTTCACAAAAAGCCCTTGAAATTCAAAAAAACATCCCCATTTATGCCCTTAGTAATAAAAAGGGAAAGGGAAGGTCGATCCTCTTGAGGTATACTACCGAAATTTCCTTGAGAGACAAAGCATTTTTGATGCTGAGCTCTCGAACGTTGAATCGATTTATTTAGATATTAGGAGAGTCCTAAAATGCAAATTCGTCCGCTCCATGACCGTGTGATCGTCAAGCGCTTGGAAACCGAACGTATGACCGCTTCCGGTATCGTTCTCCCGGACAGCGCCGGTGAAAAGCCCGATCAAGGTGAAGTGTTGGCTGTGGGCCCCGGCAAGCGTGATGAAGCCGGCAAGTTGATCCCGATGGATGTTAAGGTCGGCGATCGCGTGATCTTCGGCAAGTACGCCGGTCAAACGGTTAAGTTCGAAGGTAAGGAATACCTCGTGATGCGCGAAGAAGACATCATGGGCGTTCTCGCTTAATTTCGTAAAGCTTTCAAAAAAAGTAGATTGGAGAATTTAGACAATGTCCGCTAAGCAAGTGCTTTTTGGTGATGACGCACGTGTCCGCATGGTTCGCGGTATCAACGTGTTGGCCAACGCAGTGAAGGTAACGCTCGGTCCGAAGGGCCGTAACGTTGTGCTCGACCGTAACTTCGGTAGCCCGTTGGTGACGAAGGACGGCGTGTCCGTGGCTCGCGAAGTCGAATTGAAGGACAAGTTCGAAAACATGGGCGCACAAATGGTGCGTGAAGTTGCTAGCAAGACCAACGACAACGCCGGTGACGGTACGACGACCGCTACGGTTCTCGCACAAGCCATCGTTGTTGAAGGTATGAAGTTTGTGGCTGCCGGTATGAACCCGATGGACCTCAAGCGCGGTATCGACAAGGCTGTTGCTTGCGCAATCGAAGAGCTCAAGAAGTTGAGCAAGGACGTCACGACCACTAAGGAAATCGCTCAAGTTGGCGCCATCTCCGCCAATAGCGACCATGAAATCGGTGACATCATCGCTGAAGCCATGGAAAAGGTCGGTAAGGAAGGCGTTATCACGGTTGAAGACGGTAAGTCCTTGAAGAACGAACTCGACGTCGTTGAAGGTATGCAATTCGACCGCGGTTACTTGTCCCCGTACTTCATCACGAATCCGGACAAGCAAGTGGCTGTTTTGGAAAACCCGTTCATCCTCTTGCACGACCAAAAGATCAGCAACATCCGCGATCTCTTGCCGATCCTCGAACAAGTGGCTAAGGCCGGTCGTCCGCTCTTGATCATCACGGAAGACCTCGAAGGTGAAGCTCTCGCAACGTTGGTCGTTAACAGCCTCCGCGGTATCTTGAAGGTCTGCGCTGTTAAGGCTCCGGGTTTTGGCGATCGCCGTAAGGCTACGCTCGAAGACATCGCTATCTTGACGGGCGGTACGTTGGTGACGAAGGACATCGGTTTGACGTTGGATCAAGCCGGCCTCGAACACTTGGGCCAAGCCAAGAAGGTTGAAGTCAACAAGGAAAACACGACGATCATCAATGGCGCTGGCAATCCGGAATTGATCGCTGCTCGTGTTAAGAACATCCGCACGCAAATCGACGCAGTCTCCAGCGACTACGACCGTGAAAAGCTCCAAGAACGCGTGGCCAAGTTGGCCGGTGGTGTGGCTTTGATCAAGGTTGGCGCTGCTACCGAAGTCGAAATGAAGGAAAAGAAGGCTCGTGTTGACGACGCCTTGCACGCTACGCGCGCCGCAGTTGAAGAAGGCGTGGTCCCGGGCGGTGGTGTTGCTCTCGTTCGCGCTCAAAAGGCTGTTGCCCAATTGAAGGGTGACAACGACGAACAAAACGCCGGTATCAAGATTGTTTTGCGCGCCATGGAAGAACCGATGCGTCAAATCGTCAGCAACGCCGGTCTCGAACCGAGCGTCGTTGTGAACGCCGTTGCTAACGGCGAAGGCAACTTCGGCTTCAACGCTCAAACGGGCGTTTACGGTGACATGGTTGAAATGGGCGTTCTCGACCCGACGAAGGTTACGCGTACGGCTTTGCAAAACGCTGCTTCCGTCTCTAGCCTCATCTTGACGACGGACTGCATGATCGGTGACATCCCTGAAGAAAAGATGGTTCCGCCGGCCATGGGCGGCATGGACGGTATGCCGATGATGTAATCTGAATCACTTCGCTGATTCGATATACTTAGCGGTCTAGGAAATCATTTCCCAGACCGCTAATTTTTTGTTTATGTCCGACGAACGCTATCAAATCCCCGACCTCCTACCCGGTGAGATCCACCGAGACGAAGAAACGATCCACCGATCACGCTTTATCGTGACGATGGCGCGCGTGACTTCACCCGAAGAGGCCAAAGCCTTTATCGACAGCATTCGAGCCGAACATGCGCACGCCACGCATAATTGTTGGGCCTTTGTTGCTGGCAAACCCGGAAGCACCGCTCAAGTGGGCGCAAGCGATGACGGCGAACCCAAAGGCACAGCCGGTCGTCCGATGCTCACCGTTTTGTTGCATTGTGGCGTTGGCGAATTGGCCGCCGTCGTTACTCGCTATTACGGTGGCATCCTTTTGGGAACGGGCGGCCTGGTGCGAGCCTACCAAGGTTTGGTGAAGCTGGGATTGGAGACGTTACCGGTTAGGGAAAAAGAAGCCTCTAGCCTTATGACGATTGAAGTGGAACATCGCCACTTCAACATTGCGCTTCGCGCACTTGAACAATCTCGAGCTCGTATCCTCGATAAAACATTTGCTTCTAATGTTCAAATCAAAATCGAGATTCCGAAAGCCACTGAAGAGGCCTTGATCGCCAATTTGACGGAAAAGACCGCAGGCGGCTTGATCGTGACTCGACACGAGAACTAAAAAAACAAAAGACCGAGTTTTTGAACTCGGTCTTTGCCATCTATTCGTATTTGATTCCGAATAATGCAGCCAATTCTTTGGTTTTCATCCCCGAATGAATCGCCTGGTATTCACCATTGGCATCCTTCATGACTCCGAAAGGCACTACACGAGCAGCCGATCGACGGAAAATGCGCGTATTGGTCCAAACCGCTTCTCGTGCCGCCCAAGGCACCACCATCGCTTCCGTATTCAAACCCCGAATTCCTTCATTGCCGAATTGCGCTTCATGACGTTCAAGCATCAATGCACGATCCAAACTCGACAAAATCGCAGCACCTTGCATCTCACTGTGTGGATTTAAAACCGCCACCGGCAACCATACAAAGTTGATGTACTGTTGAAGCGGTCGCGTTTGAATCATCAAACGCATACACCAAGAGCACTGCGTATCAAAGGCAATGAAAGCCATCGGACGGTTGTCAGGACCGGCAAATTCAATCCCCGTCCCATTAGCCAAGTACTCCGTGTACATCTCATGCGGATCCCAGTCCGTCGGAATGAGCGGCTTTTCCTTATAGGTCTGCTTGGGTGCCTTTTTCTCTTCGACGGGCGCTTTCTGGCAAGCTGACAGTGCAAACACCGTTGCCAAACCAAGTACCGTGCGTCTATTCATGGAATGTTCCTTTTTTCTAATCTCCCAATATTGAGGTTACATGGTTTTACTCAGCTTTTCTATCCCTCGTGCAAGTTAGCTACGAAAGGTCACCTATTTTTAGAATCGTTACACTATTGAGCAAGCCCGAACAATAACGACGATCAGGAAACAGTCTCCTACCCAATCTCGTATAATTAATGAATCGTTTAAAGGAAACTTCCGTCATGACTTTTATTGAAAAACTCAATCGTCGTTGGGCTTCTAGCCAATCTTTGTTGTGCGTGGGTCTTGATCCCGATGAAGCTCGTTTCCCTGCCCATCTCCAAGGCAAGACCGACAGTTTCTTCCAATTCTGTACCGCGATCGTCGATGCAACGGCTCCGTACGCATGCTCTTTCAAGCCGCAAATCGCTTACTTCGCTTCTCGCGGTGCTGAAGACCAATTGCGCGACATCATCGCCTACATCCACGAAAATCATCCGGATATCCCCGTGGTGCTCGATTCCAAGCGTGGTGACATCGGGTCGACGGCTAAGCACTACGCAAAGGAAGCCTATGAACGCTTCGGCGCTGACGCTGTGACGCTTTCTCCGTACATGGGTTTTGACTCCGTCGAACCTTACCTCGAATACGAAGACCGTGGTGCTATCTTGCTTTGCCGCACTAGCAACAAGGGCGGCAACGACCTTCAAATGTTGATGGTCGGCGACAAGCCCCTTTACCAACACGTCGCCAGCCTTGCCAACGGTCCGTGGAATAAGAACGGCCAATTGGGTTTGGTGGTCGGTGCAACCTACCCGAACGAAATCGAAATGGTTCGTAGCCTTGCTCCGAACATGCCTCTCTTGGTGCCGGGTGTTGGTGCTCAAGGCGGTGACATCGATGCTTGCGTTCAAGCCGGTATCACGGCCGACAAGACCGGTATGATGATCAATTCCAGTCGCGCCATCCTTTACGCAAGCCAAGGCGAAGACTTCTTGGAAGCCGCTCGCGAAGCCGCTCGCGTAACGTGCGAAAAGATTAACAACGCCCGTCGTTAATCGCGCCCATCAAACAAAAAGCTCGCTTTCCCAAGCGAGCTTTTTTCATGGCGAGTTATTCGGTGACGAGAAAGCTCGTCACCGAAGACTGCAACGATTAGTACTCGAACGTACCCTTTTGAACGATTTCACCGTTGCGCATCATGACCTTATTGCGAGAGATCACATGCGTCAATTCCATTGCATCGTTAAAGAGGCAAGCGTTAGCACAGCCGCCCACTTCGATCACGCCTTGGCCCTTCAAGCCCAATGCGGCACCGACGTTAGAGGAAATAAAGGAGATAGCCAATTCAATCGGCAACTTGTGTTCAGCAATCAATCGCTTAACTTCAATCAAGTTACCGGCCACACCACCGACACCCAAACCGATCATTTCACCCTTTTCATTAAAGCGCGGCACGGAACCATGACCGTCCGTGGAGAGCGTAATATGCGTCGGATCCACGCCAGCATCCAAAGCAGCCATCACTGCAATCGACGGATTGTCGAAAGCACAGGAGGCACCCGTGGTGATATCGATCCAACCACCGGCCTTGGCGAACTCGACGGCAGAATCAAAGACATGTTGAACACGACCGCAGTGCGTCGGACGGATGTGCTTGATCGGGAAACCACGAGAGACGATTTCGTGATACATCTCAAATGCACCCGGCACGTTACCGTTATGGATATGCAAGAAACCGATCTTACCGGCGAGCATGCCACCAACACGAATGTCGGTCAACAAATGCAACACTTCTTGCGTCGTCGGGAAGGACGAGCGGTGGTCACCCAATGCAATTTTCACACCCAAACATTCCGGGACCAAGAAAAGGTCATCAGCCACGGATTTGGACATCGTGGTGGGCGGGAAATGATAGTTGGAGGTGTACATCCAAGCGGAAACGCCTTCGCTCTTCAATGCACGGACCTTAGCCAACAAATTCGGGATGGAGCGCGTCGTAAAGTCCGTTCCGGACACACCGACCACGCTCGTCGTACCGCAAGCAACCAATTCGCTCAACATGATTTCCGGCGTGCGAGTCACAGGACCGCCTTCGCCGCCACCACCCGTCACGTGAATGTGTTGATCGAAAAAGCCCGGGGTCATGATTTGGCCCTTAGCATCGATGACTTCCGTATCCGGAAGGTTTTCCGGCAAATCCTTACCGATTGCAACGACTTGCTCGGCAACCATCAAGACGTCTTGAACGCCCAAATCCTTCGGTGCAAACACACGTGCATTCTTCACTAAAATAGCCATTTCATTCTTCCTTCTAAAAAGAAAACAGACATTGCAATTATGTGACCTTTTAAGAAAAAATGCCTGAGGGTCTTTACGAACATCAGGCACTTTCCTATCTTATTTTTCATCCTTTTCGTCACTGTCGGGCAATCGAGTCACCAACACTTTATCGATGCGACGACCGTCCAAGTCAACGACTTCAAAACGCCAACCTTCCCAATCAATCACATCACCGGTCTTCGGTAATCGACCGCTCATCCACATGATCATACCGGCTAACGTGTTGTAACGATGTTGGGCTTCTTGCGGCACTTCCTTCAAGTCCAACTCATCCTTCAATTCGGGCACCGGAATCATACCGTCGAGCAACCAAGAACCGTCTTCACGCTGAATTGCCCAAGCCTCTTCACTTTGCTCGGGTTTGAATTGACCGGCAATGGCTTCCAACACATCACGCGGACTGACCAAGCCCTGCACTGTGCCGTATTCATCAACAACCAAGGCCACGGGCGTATCGTTTTCACGGAAGTTTTCCAACAACTCCATACCCGTTAAGGTTTCAGGCACATAGATGACCGGTGCCATTTCACTCGTGAAGTCACACGTCCCCTTTTGGAGCATTTCGCGAAGGACATAACGAGTCGAACAAAATCCCTTCACGTGGTCCAAAGATCCGTCTGCGATCGGCAAACGAGCATGCGTACTGGCCAACAATCGTTTGATGTTTTCTTCGGGATCATCTTGAAGATTAATCCATTGGATTTCGCTCACCGGCGTCATCAACGTACCCACCGTGCGTTCATCCAATCGGAACACATTCAGGACCATGTCACGTTCTTGCTCTTCGATCGCACCGGTTTCACTGCCTTCGTCGATCATGGCATGGATTTCTTCTTCCGTGACCGTCGGCTCATCGGACTCCTTCTTCCCGAATAAGCGCAAAAGCAAATCCGTCGAGAAGGACAACAACTTCACAAACGGTGCCATGATAATGGCCAACATATTGATCGGACGAGCGATCAAACTGGCGACACCTTCCGGATTCATTTGACCGATACGCTTCGGAACCAATTCACCCAAAATGATCGAACAGTACGTCACAAGCACAACGACCAATGCAAGACCAAGCATGCGAGCCGTCTCAACCGCCAAGCCATAGCCGATCAGCCACTCGGAAACGGGGCCGGCTAATGCGGATTCCCCGACAATACCGGACAAAATACCAATCGAGGTGATACCGACTTGGATTGCCGACAAGGCACGTGTCGGCTCCTCGTTAAGCTCTAACGCAACCTTAGCACCCTTGTCACCATCCTCGACCTTGACTTGCAAGCGAGCACGACGAGAGGCTACCAACGAGATTTCGCTCATCGCAAAAACCCCATTGAGAATGAACAAACCGAACAAACACAAAACGTTAAACCAACTGTCCATAGTCTTATCGCTTCAAAAGGCGTTCCAATAGTCCGTTTAATGCAAAAAGGATCGTTTGCTCACGGACTGCTTTTCGATCCCCACTGAAATATTCACAATGGCTTTGAGCGTCTTCACCGCGCCATTGCCATGCCAAACACACCGTACCGACAGGCTTCCCGGCGACAGCGCCACCCGGACCGGCGATTCCACTGACTGCCACGGCCAATTGCGCTTCCGAATGAGCGAGAGCTCCTTGAGTCATTTCTTCCACCACCGCAAGACTCACTGCGCCATTTGCAGTCAACGTCTCAGGCTTCACCCCTAAAAGGGCCTCTTTGGAAGCATTCGTATAGGTTACAAAACCTCGATCAAACCAGGCGCTTGAACCCGGCACTTCCGTGATTGCATAGGCAATACCGCCAGCTGTACACGATTCGGCCGTTGCGATCATCACGCCCTTTGCTAAGGCTGCATCTCCCAAGCGACGAGCCAGCAACTCGATTTGTTCGGAATATTGAGTCATTGACTTCAAACCAAATAATGTTGAGCAAGAGCTAAAACCGCTACAGCATAAAGCGCGGCCAGTGCATCGTCGATCATGATGCCCCAACCGTTTTTGAGATGACGGTCGCACCAAGAGGCAGGCGGCAACTTCACAATGTCAAAAACTCGAAAAGCCACAAATGAGGCAATTTGCCACTCAAGCGTCGCCGGTACCGTCAACAGCACTGCCCAAATAGCAAAAACTTCATCAATTACAACCGAGCCGTGATCAGGCACGCCCAAATCATCGGAGGTTTGTTGAGAAGCCCAAGCGCCGATCACGAAAGTCAATGCAACAAGGCTCCAGCCCATCAAGGGCGTGATCCACGGGGTTAGCAACACCCATACGACCCAACCAGCCAACGTCCCCCAAGTACCGGGACCGGGGCGAAGCAAGCCACTACCGAAAAAGCTGGCAATCACATGGCTTACGCGACCGAATGCGAATGCCACGGTCATGCGTTTTTTATTGACCGGATTGTCAGCGCTGTACTTTTCAAACATTGTCAATTAACCAAAATGATCGAATCCTAAACGATCGTAAGTAACCGTTCGACCGCTTGCATCTTCAACCAAGAGTCCCTCAGCAACGATCTCCCCCACCAAACTGAGAGGACAATCATCACTCGCTAACGCTTTAATTCGTTCTCGTGCGGACTTCGGCGCAGTCCAAACGAGTTCGTAATCATCGCCACCCGTCAAAATAGCTTCAAGTTGTCGATCTCGGGGCAATCGAGCCAAATCAGCACTGATGGCAAACGCATCGACATTGAGTTTGGCCCCGAGGTGACTTCGCTCCAAAATATGTTCCAAATCGGCTAAAAAGCCGTCAGAGACATCAGCCGAAGCATGTGCCAAACCGTTCAA
Source organism: Burkholderiaceae bacterium (assembly GCA_017383055.1). Lineage (GTDB taxonomy): Bacteria > Pseudomonadota > Gammaproteobacteria > Burkholderiales > Burkholderiaceae_F > Aphodousia. The sequence goes on from JAFNZB010000136.1 coordinate 18,904, forward strand.
GGCTTGTCCCAATGCAACTCGAGGCGTCGGCGTATCCATGCGTGAGGCCAAATAATCGGTCAAAGAGTCTGTCCAATGTCCCCATCGCATTTTGAGCGCCGCGTAAGCGTCACCCAACGTTCCGCTCACCCAAATATCATCTCCAACTTGGGCGCCTTGGCGTGTGCGCAACGTTTGTCCCTCGCCCATCGCCGTAATGGTCATCGTTGCGGAAGCAGGCATGCCATTGACCGAAACGGTTCGTGTGGTATCGCCGCCCAACAAAGCACAACCGTAACGAGATGCTTCTTCTTGAAGGCCGCAAGAAAACCGCTTTAACCAAGCATTGTCAGCGTTAGGCAAAGAAATGGCAAGAAAGAAAGCGCGAGGAATCGCTCCGGCTGCTGCCAGATCCGATAAATTCACAGCCAATGCTTTACGACCAACGGTATAGGGATCGGCATCGTCAAAGAAATGCGTACCGAGAGCGACGGTATCGACGGTGATTGCCACCGACGTTTCACCGATTTTTACGATGGCGCAGTCGTCACCAATGCCCTGAGAGTCCCAAACACTTGGAACTCCCAGGCAAAAATAACGAGCGATTAGATCAAACTCTGATGAGCCCTGGCCCATAGAATTTATTTTTTGGCACCCACTTCGGCTGCGCGAACTTGAGCGGCAACCTTATCCAAAACACCGTTGACATAACGGAAGCCTTCGTTACCGCCAAATTGCTTGGCCAATTCCACGGCTTCGTTAATCACGACACGATAGGGGATTTCGAGGTGGTGTTGCATTTCATAGCAAGCCAAGAGCAAAACGGAACGTTCCACCAAGGACAAGCGAGAAACATCACGGTCAACGTGCGGAGCATAGAGCGTTTCAAGATCCGTTGCGTTGTCGATCACACCCTTCAACAATTCGCTGAAATGAGCCTTGTCGCAACGTTCAAAATCTGCCACGTCGATGGCAGAACCAGCCACGAAGTCATCTTCGTCGCTCAAGACGCTCAACAAGTTGGCATCGATGCTTTGAGCATCGGTACCGCTCACCAACCATTGATAAACACCCAAAAGAGCGAATTCACGGGACAAGGAACGAGCGCCACGGCTCGGACGATGAGGACGATTTTGTGCGGTCATGGTTGATTACTCCTCATCCATTTCAAACAAAAATTCTTTACGCAAATTAGCCATTTCAACGGCCACCTTAGCAGCATCCGTGCCCTTTTCAAGCAAACGAGCTTGCGTTTGTTCGTCATTTTCCGTCGTCAAAACAGCATTGGCGATCGGGATGTCGAAATCCAAAGAGACTTGCATGATGCCAGAAGCAGATTCGTTGCTCACGACTTCAAAGTGATAGGTTTCGCCACGGATGACGGCACCGATGGCCACCAAAGCGTCATATTCTTCCGTGGAAGCCAATTGTTGCAATGCAAACGGGATTTCCAAAGCGCCCGGCACACGAATCAACGTGATGTCTTCTTCCACCACACCGAGCTTGACCAATTCTTTCACGCAAGCGTCCAACAAACCTTCGCCGGCGTAGTCATTAAAACGTGCTTGAACGATACCGATGCGCAATGCACGGCCATCCAAAGAACTCTCAATAATGTCCATGGACATTGTTTCACTCCAAAAATTCTGGGGTCTAAAAATCTACTCCGTATATTTTACTTGTTTTCTTGCAAACATCAGTCTTTTCAATGACGGATTTCGTTGAAAATGCTGATTTTTTCGTTCATTTCATACCAAAAACAAAGGGGGAGTCCATCGACTCCCCGATTCTGCTCTTAGAGATGCATCCCTCGCTTATAAGACGGCGGGAATTCCACATCGACACCGAGCTCAAGCGCAGCCCGCCAACCCCAATGCGGATCGAGCAACATTTGTCGTCCGATACCAACGGCATCGCACGATCCTTCGACGATCGCACTTTCAGCCTGACGGGCATCCTTAATCAAGCCAACGCCAAAAGTCGTGAGCCCACAAGCGTCTTTAATCTGACGAGCAAATTTGAGCTGATAACCATAAGCTACCGGTACGGCTTGATGCTCTGCCAGCCCCCCGGTCGAAACGTCCACAAATTCGCACCCCAAGGGCTTCAATGCATTCACAAACGCAATCGTGTCGGCTTCATTCCAACCACCTTCAATCCAATCAGTGGCTGACACTCGAACTCCCAACACCACGTCGGGAGCTGCCTTTTTCATCGCTTCAAACACTCGCAATGGCATCCGCATACGGTTTTCCAAACTGCCACCGTATTCATCATCTCGTTGATTCGAAATAGGCGAAAGGAATTGGTGCACCAAATAACCATGGGCAGCATGCAACTGAATGGAATCCACGCCGGCTGCTTGAGCTCTCGCCGCTGCCTTCGCATAAGCTTCCACCACGGTATCGATATCGGCTTTCGACATCATTTCAGGCACCGGATAAGCGCCACCCGCACTGATGGGACTGGCGCTCTTTACGACCCAACCGCCCTCTTGAGGCGAAAGCAATTTACCGACCCACTGTACGTCATGAGAGCCCTTACGGCCCGAATGATTAAGCTGCACCATCACCTTGATATCAGGATTAATGGCTCGCATCGTACGAATGACTTCGGCAAAGGGTTCGACTTGTTCATCGTCCCAAAGACCGAGACAGCCGATCGTAATTCGCCCCTCTTTGGCAACCCCGACCGATTCGATACAAACGAGCGAAGCGCCGGACCCAGCCAACTTACCGTAGTGAACGAGATGCCACGTGCTCGGCTTACCGTCTTTAGCCTGATATTGGCACATCGGCGGCACGGTAATACGATTGCTCAACGTCATCGATCCGACATCGAGCGGAGTAAAAAGAGGCGATTGACGCATGGGAGTACCTCCCGAAATGAAAATTAGAACAAACCGTCGTCGTTACGAAGGCTCATCATGCGCTCAACATAACGAGCGATCGTATCGATTTCCAAATTGACCCAATCTTGCGGCTTCAAGTGCTTTAACGTCGTCACTTCCACCGTGTGCGGAATCAAATTGATGGAAACGC
>JAFNZB010000137.1 GCA_017383055.1 Burkholderiaceae bacterium
AATCCGCCGGGCAAGCACAATCATTCCATTCGTCAACTCTCAGGCGGGGAGTTGGCGTTGACGGCAACGGCGCTTGTGTTTGCGTTCTTTACGCTTAATCCGGCACCGTTCTGTTTGCTTGACGAAGTCGATGCACCGCTTGACGAAGCCAATCAGGCTCGTTTGGCCGGTTTGATCGGTTCGATGAGTGCCAATACGCAATTTATGATGATTACGCACCACCGCGTGACGATGGAACATACCAATCAAATGATCGGTGTGACGATGAAAGAGCGCGGGGTGTCTCGAGTGGTTTCGGTGGACTTTAAGGAAGCCGCTCAATACGTACAAAAGGCTTGAGTTCTAGGGGAAGCGAATGAACGACATCGTTTTGATTTTGGTGGTGATTGCCGCACTCGTTTTGGTGGGGCTTTTCGTGTGGAATCGCATGGAAACCAACAAGGGAGAAAAGGGGGCTAAGCCCGGTCTCGGTTCGATGAATACGGAAAATATCTACGGCCGATTGACTGACCTTGTCAAACCGAAGACGCCCGCTGAGGAAAAGCCGGCTGTGCCTTTGGTCGCAGAAGAATCGACGCCTGCTCGAGCCGAACCCGTTGTGGTGACGGCTCCCGAACCCGAGCAAAAGCCCGAAGTCGCTCCCGTGACGGTGCCTGAAGTGAAGGTCGAGCCCAAGATTGAGGTGCCGGCAGAACCCGTTCAGAAGCCCGAAGTCGTGCAGATTATTCCCCCGGTGAAGCCCGTTGAACCCGTTAAGCCTGAGCAAGAAGTGTTGCCGTTCTCTGTGATGACCGACGACGAAGAAAAGGAAGAAGCTGAAGAGCCTGTGACGCCCAAGCCCTTTATCCCCAAGGAAGGTTTGAAGCAATTTGACGTCGATCCTTTGATGGAAACCGTTGGCATGATCCATGCAACGAAGCCCATCCTCGGTTCTTTGATGCTTGAGATGGCCAATAATCTCAAAAAGCTCGGTTTGCCCATTCGTGTGTATGTGCGTCGTGCCGATAACAAGCGTTGGTACGCACCGTCCAATGAAGGCATGTACACGGAAATGGCAGTCGTGCTTTTGTTGGCCAATCGTTTGATGGTGATCGATGAGATGGATGCTAGCCGCTTTGCAATGGGTATCCAACAAGTGGGCATCGCTTTGGAAGCTGACAGCGAATCCGAATCGACGTTGTCGATCATGGAACGCGCGAAGACCCTTCATGAAAACGTCAAGCGTCTTGACGTGCAATTGTCCGTGGTATTGGCTGCTCGCTCGGCTGTGAAGTCCACGGCCGTCAATGAAGCAGCGCGTTTGGCAGGCTTTACGCAACTCAATAGCACCCGTTATGTTTTCGGTAGTGCCAAGCAAATCGGCGAAGCCACGATTTTCTTGCGCCACGATGAATTTGATGTGCGCTATTTGTACTTGCTCTTGGATGCTCCGTTAGCCGTTCCGAACAACAAGCCCTTGCATCAATTCTTTAGCGTCGCCAACGATTTGTGCTCTCGCTTGGATATGGAATTGCAAGACTCTAAGGGTACGCCGATCAATACTGCTGCCGCTCAAATGATCTTCCGTCAATTGGCCGATTACTATCGTCAAATGCAAGAGGCTCATATTGAACCGGGTAGCCAACAAGCTCGAGTGCTCTTTACGCGCGAAGGTTGATTTTTCCGTTTTAAAAGGCGACTGCGGTCGCCTTTTTCATCTCGAAAGAAAACAATGTCGAATGCCGAAAATATGACGATGGATCTGTTTGCCGAACCGGTAACGGGCCCGTCGACGGATGTGATCAATGAGGTGCGCCAGTACCGTGATCTCTTGAACTTGTGGAATTACGAATACTACGTATTGGATACGCCGAGCGTACCCGATGCGGAGTACGACCGTGTATTCCAAGCATTGGTCGCAATCGAAAATGAATATCCGACGTTAAAGACGCCCGACTCACCTACGCAGCGTGTGGGCGGTGAAGCACGAAGCGATTTGGAAAAAATCACGCATGCCGTACCGATGCTTTCGATCCATACCGAAACGGATTTTTCCCGCACGGGTGCTCAAGCTTTTGATGAACGTGTCCGCAAGGCCATGGGTTGGGGCGAAAATACGGGAGTCGTTCAATATTGTGCCGAATTGAAGTTTGACGGTTTAGCCATCAACCTTCGTTATGAAGACGGGGTTTTGGTGTCGGCCGCTACTCGTGGCGATGGCCTCGTAGGGGAAGATGTGACCGCGAATGTTCGGACCATTCGCTCAATTCCGCTTCGTTTGCAAGGTGTCTATCCTCGCATTTTGGAAGTGCGCGGCGAAGTCATCATGCACAAGAAGGACTTTGAGCGCATCAATGAAGAACAACGTGCAAAAGATTTGAAGACCTTTGTCAATCCACGCAACGCGGCCGCCGGCTTTTTGCGTCAGTTGGATCCGAAGGTCACCGCTAAGCGTCGTCTTTCTTTCTACGCTTATGGCGTGGGAGAGATCGAAGGTGATGCATTGGCCACAACGCATGCGGGGATCTTGGATCGCTTGCAAGGTTTAGGTTTCCCGGTCGCTAAAGAACGACGTGTTGTTGACGGTTGGGAAGCATTGGCCGATTTCCATGAATGGGTCGCAGAGATTCGTGAGACGTTGCCCTTTGAAATCGATGGTGTGGTCTACAAGGTCAATAACCTTGGCGAACAAGCGGCGTTAGGTTTCATTTCTCGTGAACCCCGTTGGGCTTGTGCTCACAAATACCCGCCGCAAGAAGCCGTGACCGTGGTGGAAGCGATCGACATCCAAGTCGGTCGTACAGGAAAATTGACGCCCGTGGCTCGTTTGCGTCCGGTGTTTGTTGGGGGGGTGACGATTTCGAACGCAACGCTTCACAACGAAGACTTCATTGCCGAACTCGGTTTGATGATTGGGGATTCGGTCGTTGTTCGTCGCGCTGGTGACGTGATTCCGGAGGTGGTTCGCGTGTTGCCCGATCGTCGTCCTGAAAAGGTCGAAGCGTTCGTGATGCCCAAGACCTGTCCGGTTTGTGGTTCCGAGACCTTCCGAGACGAGGAAGAAAAAGATACGCGTTGCACGGGAGGGCTTTTCTGTCCGGCTCAACGCAAGCAAGCGTTGGTCCATTTTGCTTCTCGATTGGCGCTCAATATCGACGGCATGGGCGAGAAGGTTGTGGATGCGCTTTTAAATGCCGAGCTGGTGAAAACGCCCGCCGATCTCTATCAGTTATTGCCGCTTGAAATCATGTCGCTTGAACGATTCGGCGAAAAAAGTGCTATGAATTTGATCGAGGCCATTGAAAAGAGTCGTCAGACGACATTGAATCGCTTCATCTATGCATTGGGTATTCGTCATGTGGGTGAGAGTACTGCTCGTGATTTGGCCATGCATTTTCGCTCGATCGATGCCATCAAGTCGGCAACGATCGATGATTTGTTGAAGGTCAACGACGTTGGTGTCGTGATTGCCGAATCGATTCGTCACTTCTTCGATCAAGAACACAATTTGGAAGTGATTGATTCGCTGATGGCTAGTGGCGTCACTTGGCCCGCTCCCGAAGCCATTGCCACCAATAATGAAGTGGCTGGGAAAACGTTCGTGTTGACCGGAACTTTGCCGACGCTTTCTCGTGAAGAAGCCAAAGCGATGTTGCTGGCTAAGGGCGCTAAGGTCGCCGGCAGTGTCAGTAAAAAGACCGACTATGTGGTTGCGGGGGAAGCCGCCGGTAGCAAATTGGAAAAGGCACAAGCGCTCGGTGTTCAAGTGATCGATGAAGACGCGATGAAGAAATTATTAGGAGAGAACGCATGATCGGTTTGATCGTTGGTAGTGGTTTTAGTGACTTTCCGTTGGAACAAAGTCGTACGCAAGTGATCGAAACGGCCTACGGTGAAGCCGAAGTTGTGATCGGGATGTTGGAAAATACCCGTGTTGCACTGATTTATCGTCATGGTGCCGATCATCGTTACGCACCGCACATGGTGCCTTCGCGCGCTCAAATCGCTGCATTAAAAGAGTTGTGTGTGAAAGCGGTGATCGCTACGGCAACCGTGGGCGGCTTATCGGCAGATAACGAACCGGGGCATTTGACGGTACCCGATCAAATCATCGACTACACATCCGGTCGTGAAAATACGTTCTGGGACACGGCTCATCCGACGCCGATTCATGTGGATTTCACCGAACCCTTTGATCAAAGCGTTCGTGAAGCGATCCTTGAAGCAGGGAAAGTGGCGAAGGTCTATCTTTTCAATAAGGGGACTTACGGTTGCACGCAAGGTCCGCGTTTAGAAACAGCCGCTGAAATTCGTCGCTTAATCATGGACGGTTGCGACATGGTTGGTATGACGGCAATGCCCGAAGCGGGGCTTGCCCGCGAAGCAGGACTTCCGTACGGTCTTTTGTGCGGTAGCGTCAATTGGGGGGCCGGTTTGGCAGACAAAGCCTTGAATTTTGATGAGATTCAAGAAGTGATGAAGCAAGTGGCCGGTCATATGAAGAGTGTAATCATTTCGGCGATCCATGCATTGGATAAGTGATTGATTTAATGAAAAAAAAAGCCGCCAATTGGCGGCTTTTGTCATACAGCAGGTGTTAAAACTTCGAGAAGTTCTTTTTCTAATGCGACGGTTTGAGTGATGTCACCCAAAATTGGTCCGTCGATCAAGAAAACGTCTTCGACGCGCTCGCCCATCGTCATGATCTTGGCTGTCTGCAAATTCACACCGTAGCGATTTAACACTTGGGCGATGTCATAAAGTAGACCGATACGGTCGGTACAGGTGACCGACAAAAGGTAGCTTTGACCGGATTCGTCAGCAACGATTCGAACGAGGGGACGGATCGGGAACATACGAGAACGACGAGACAAGCGTGCCGGCCGTGTCTTCGGTAACGGTTGCGGGTTATCGAGCCAATCCGTTAATCCGTCTTCGACTTCACGAATCAATGCTTCGGGATCTCGATCACCGTTATCGCTTACGATGAACGTATTCAATGCTTTTTCGTCTTGAGTCGTGTAGATGCGAGCATCCATCACGCTAAAGCGTTTCTTTTGCAAGAAGGCTAAGATGCGAGCAAAGAGTAACGGTTGATCAGGGACGTAGACCAAAACTTCCAAACCGCCTTCTTTACGCAAAGGACGAGCACGAACAACGGCACCGTCTTCATTCATGTGATTGTGCAATTCGATCGTTTGCCAAGCGATGGCATCCGAAGAGTTTCGCAAGAAGTGTACGAGCGAGAGACGACGCCAGAACTTTTGAATGGCTCGTTCGGGGACGCCGGCAGCAAGAATCTGTGCCCGGGCTTCGTTTTGACGCTCTTGCATCCAGTCATCGGTCGAACGAACTTCATCGGCTTGCACCAACGGTAAGGTTTGACGATAAAGGTCTTCTAAAAGTTGTGCTTTCCAGTTGTTCCAAACTTTGGGGCTCGTGGCACGGATGTCACTCACCGTCAACAAGTAAAGAGCGTTCAAACGCTTTTCGGTACCGACCAATTGGGCAAATTCTTTGATGACTTCCGGGTCGGAAATGTCCTTCTTTTGAGCCACCAAACTCATCGTTAAGTGCTCACGCACCAAGAACGTCACAAAGTCCGTTTCTTTGTGGGAAAGACCGAAATTTTCACAGAATTCGCGAACGATTTCAGCGCCCACTTCCTCATGATTGCCACCACGCCCCTTACCGATGTCGTGGAATAGGGCTGCAAAAACCAAACGCCAGTTCTTGGGTAAGGTTTGCATCAAACGGGTGCAAAGCGGGTATTCATGAGCGTATTCGCTACGGGTGAAGTAACGGATGTTACGAACCACGCGCATCGTGTGTTGGTCGACCGTGTAGGCATGGAAAAGGTCATGCTGCATTTGGCCCACGATGTGTTGGAAGGGCGGAATGAAAAGACCCAAAATGCCCCATTGATTCAAGTCGAGAAGCGCATGGCTCACACCGTGCTTCATCTTGATGATTTCCATGAAGGTTGCTTTGTTTTTCGGATCTTCACGGTACTTGGCATTGATGAGTTTGCGAGCATGCCAAAGCGCGCGCAAGTATTTGGAACCTAAGCGTTTTAACGACGGCGTGCTCTCCAAAATATAGAACCCGCGCAAAATGGCATTGGGATCACGTTTGAACGCTTTCGAATCGGTGATGTCGAGCGTGTAGCCGTAACTGATGAACGTATCGTCGATTTTCGTGACGTCCAAGTTTGGTTCCGGGAAAAGCTTTTCTTCGAGCATTTGTCGAAGGATCTTCGAGAGTTGGCTCACGCTCTTGGCTGTTAAATAATAGCGACGCATGAGCGCTTCACTGGCCAACTGATGCTCGGTGTTGATGTAGCCCGCAACCTCTGCCAAAGCCGTTTGGATGTCAAAAATCAAACGGTCTTCGTGGCGTTTTCGCAAAAGATGTAAATGGATACGAATGCGCTTGAGTTCGTGATCGACCTCACGCAATTGTTCGGCTTCTTCTTCCGTTAAATGGCCCAAACGAACCATGTCTTCGGCACCGTCGCCGAAGTTGGCGGCTTTGGCACACCAAAAGAGCACTTGAAGGTCTCGGAGGCCGCCGGGGCTTTCTTTCACATTGGGTTCAAGCGCGTAAGGGGTGTCCTCGTACTTGTGATGACGTTGCGAGAGTTCTAAATGTTTGGCTCGGAAAAAGGCCGCCGGGTC
>JAFNZB010000138.1 GCA_017383055.1 Burkholderiaceae bacterium
CCTTTGATTTCCGTGGCATGTTCGATCAAGTTTTCCAACGTATCGTAATCGTTGATCCACTTGGCAGCCGTCTTGGGGCCGCATTTATAGATACCCGGAACGTTATCAACGTTATCGCCCATAAGCGACAAGTAGTCCACGATTTGGTCCGGACGTACACCGAACTTTTCCTTCACGCCCTCAGGATCCAAAACAACGCGCGTCATGGTGTTGACCACAACGATCTCGTCGTTGACCAACTGACTCATGTCCTTATCGCCCGTCGCAATAAAGACTTTCATGCCTTGTTCTCGCGCACGCACGGCCAACGTCCCGATCACGTCGTCGGCTTCGATTCCCGGCACAATCAACAAGGGCCAACCTTGGGCCTTGATCATTTCGTGGATGGGCTCGACTTGCATGCGAAGATCATCGGGCATCGGGGGACGATTGGCTTTGTAGTCGGCATAGATGTCGCTGCGGAACGTTTGACCCGGTGCGTCAAAGACAACGGCAGCCAAATCCGGCTTAATCATCGTCTTGATCATCTGCAACATATTGGCAAAGCCCTTAATGGCACCGGTGGGCTCGCCGTTACTCGTACGCAAATCAGGCAAACCGTGGAAAGCTCGATACAAATAATTCGAGCCGTCGATCAACAATAACGTCTTCATTTATCTTTCTTTTTAAATTCGAGGAGGGCGTCATTCGCTCTCCAAAATACGCCCACAATCATAGCGAAATTTGCACGGAAACACGTGCTTTCATTTTTTGACCTAAAAGAACTTTTGACCGACTCCCCCTCGCTATAATTAATTCATCAGAAGAACAACAAAAAAAGAGTTTGACCATGCGTAAAACTGTATTTTGCTTAACGATCGCTTCCATGTTGGCCGCCCCGGTCGCCATGGCTGCTCCCGAACAAATCGCTCCGCCGCCGCAAATCAGCCAAAAGGCAGCGGCTGCCGCTTATAAGAACGTTCAAAAGTCCGCCGCCCCTACCAATTATGAACGCGTGGGTGAAGTGGCTCGTCGCCATCCGGCCAACCCTGACTTGGCTCCGAGCGCCGCTGACTATGAAAAGGCTCGTCAAGACCGTGCCGCCGGCCGTTATGTCAAGCCCGCCTCCAAGGACACCGAAATCGAAGCCGTTCGTGACCAAAACAATCGCATCCGCGAATACGTTGTCACTCCGGGCGCCACCCATGTGCCCTATCGCATCGAAAATCGCTCCGATCGTCCGGCTGACTCCGCTCCGGGTAGCAACAGCAAGAGCACTTTAGGCACCACGAAACTCATCAACCTCGGGTTCTAATCGATGCAGGGTCACATTGCTACGTTTTCCTCCCCGATCCGTTGGTTGAAGGTCGGGGCTAAGGCGATTCGCCAAAACATGTTCGGCATGATTTGCGTGACGATGGTCTACATCTTCACGATGAGTGTGCTGGGTTCGTTGCCTTTTGGCGGTTTGGTCGCAGCCGCCATCTTCATGCCCTTTGGCACGATGCTGATTGTTCGTGCAACGAAAGACGCCTACGAAGGTCGCACGCCCACCTACGGCATCGTAAAAGAAATGGTGACCGAGCCCTCGCAACGCTCACGTCAGATTCGTTTGGGTCTTATCTACGCTGCATTCCTTTTAGCTGCCAATTTCGCATACTCGTATTTGGCTCTCGAAGACATGCGCCAATGGCAAGTTGCCAATAACCGCCTCGTATGGTCGAGTGTTTGGGCCCATATGCCGTGGGCAGCGATCATCGTCGCGTTCTTTATCTTCGTTGCGGGCCAAATGGCCACCTGGTTTGCTCCGATGTTAATCGGTTGGAAGAACATGATGGTAGGTAAAGCCGTCTTCTATTCGTTCTTCGGTTGCTTGCGCAATTGGATGGCTTGCACGGTGTTGGCGATCATCATCGGCGCACTGACCGTCGTTTGTGGAATCGGATCGTCTTTCCTTCTCTTAGCACTCGGCATGAGCGAATACTCGATGTTCGTAATGGCGCCGCTTGCCTTCTTCATCTCGGCACTGTCCTACGGCACGATTTGGCCGATGTGGATCGATATCTACGGCGATATCGCTGTTGAAATCGACGAATAAGTCAATCCATCCAACAAAAAATCCACCGATGAGGTGGATTTTTTGTTATCTAACGATTTTAGTCTTCCGTCGTACTCACGGGACGAGCCGGGTCGCTCACCCATTCGGAGAAGCTACCGATATAAACACCCAAAGGCTCGAAACCGGCCATCTTCATCGACAAGTGATTACAACAAGCCGTCACACCGGAGCCGCAGGTATTAACGATCGGCATACCGGGACGACGAGCGAACACGGCTTCAAATTCTGCCTTCAAAACTTCGGGCGATTTAAAGACGCCGTCTTCACCCAAATTTTGCGAACTCGGGCGGCTCATAGCACCCGGAATATGGCCGCCCACGCGATCGAGCGTTTCATTTTGACCGAGGTAACGACCGTGACCGCGAGCATCGATTAAAGCGTATTTTGGATCGGCTTGATTTGCAAGCACTTCTTCGATCGTAAAGACGCGTTCCAAAGGAGCGCCCGCGACCATGTCACCAACGGCCACCTCTTCAACGACATCACTCATCGGACCATCAACGGCAGTCCAAGCCTTCAAACCGCCGTCCAACACTCGCACGTTTTCAAAACCGGCCATACGGAACGTGAACCACAAACGGCAAGCAAAATTGCAAGGACCGTCATCATAGACCACGACTTCACTTCGTTGATTGACACCCAACGCACGCATGCGTTCGGTAAAGCGTTCCATCGTCGGGAACGGATTGCGACCGTTCGTACCCGTGCACGGGCCCGAGACATCTTCACGCATATCGGCTTGACGAGCACCCGGAATGTGACCGGCAGCAAAGGCGGCTCGCCCTGCCAACGGGTCTTTCAAGTTGGCTCGAACGTCCAAAATCACGAGATCGGTCTCACCCAATCGTGCCTTCAAATCGGCTGCGGAAATCAAAAAGGCAGTCATCGCAGTTCTCCACAAGTAAAACTACTTCAATCATACGCCCAAAGAAAAAAGCGCTCCCGATTGTTTTCACGAATCGAAAAGCGCTTTTGAATGAGCTTCATTAAGAAATCAATTACTTATGCTCGATCAAATGAACGAACTCACCGTTGATTTCTTGTTGACTGACGATACGGTGACCGGTCTGACGGGCAAACTCAGCCAAGTCAGCCATACTCGCAGGATCGGTTGCCAACACTTGCAACACTTCGCCCGTTTGCATAGCTGCCAAGGCCTTCTTCGTCTTTAAGACCGGCATGGGGCACTTGGTGCCCCGCGTATCGATTTCGCGATCGAACGTTGCCATTGCTTACTTCGTTTCGATGAAAGCAGCCACAGCAGCCAAAGCGGCATCGAGTTTAGCCACGTCCGTACCGCCGGCCATAGCGAGGTCCGGCTTACCGCCACCCTTACCGCCGACCATTTGAGCAGCCGTATTGACCACTTCACCGGCCTTGACGCGAGCATGCAAGCTCTTGGAGACACCGGCCACCAATTGGACCTTACCGTCGTTGACGGCAGCCAAAACGACCACGGCGTCACCGATCTTGTCACGCAACGTCTCAGCCATGTCACGCAAGGCCTTGCTATCGGCTTCGACCTTCTTGACCAACAACTTCACGCCGTTGACTTCACGGGCTTCAGCCACCAAAGCTTGAGCGGAGAGAACGGCCAATTGGCTCTTCAATTGTGCCAATTGCTTTTCAAGGCTCTTGACGTTTTCAAAGACCGTATGAGCCTTTTCCGTCACGAGACCGAGCGGCGTCTTCAATTCGGCAGCCACGTTCTTCAACGTGACTTCTTGCGTACGCGTGAAGCGAACCACGTGCATACCCGTCGTCACTTCGACACGGCGGATACCGGCAGCGATACCGGATTCGCTCAAGAGCTTGAAGCTACCGATGTCGCCCGTACGAGCCACGTGCGTACCACCACAGAATTCCGTGGACGGACCGATCTTAACGACGCGAACGCGATCGCCATACTTTTCACCAAAGAGCATCAAAGCGCCCGTCTTCTTGGCATCTTCAATACCCATTTCTTCAGCAAACACGGCCGTGTTGGCAATGATGTGTTCGTTGACGATGTCTTCGACACGAGCGATTTCTTCAGCCGTCATTGCTTCGTTGTGAGAGAAGTCAAAGTGCATGACGTCTTCACCGACCCAAGAGCCCTTTTGTTGGACGTGCGTGCCCAAGACTTCGCGAAGAGCAAAGTGCAACAAGTGAGCCACGGAGTGATTACGCATGATAGCAGCGCGACGAGCTTCGTCGATGGCAACGTTCAAAACGTCACCGACCTTCACGGAACCTTCGGCAACGTGAGCGTGATGGCCCCAGACCTTGCCCTTGATCTTTTGCGTATCGATCACACGAACCATCGTGGATTCGTTCTTCATCGTACCCGTGTCACCGATTTGACCGCCACTTTCACCGTAGAACGGCGTCGTGTCGAGAACGATCACACAATCGTCACCGGCTTGAGCTTCTTCAACTTGTTCGCCATCAACGTAAACGGCCAAGACCTTAGCACCGTCTTGCATGGTTTGCGTGTAACCCGTAAAGACCGTATCGGCACCTTCGTATTCGAGACCCGCAGCCATCTTGAACTTCGCAGCGGCACGAGCCTTGTCGCGTTGTTCTTGCATGGCGCGCTCGAAACCTTCCATGTCGACCGTCATGTCACGTTCGCGGCAAACGTCAGCCGTCAAGTCAACCGGGAAGCCATACGTATCGTGAAGCTTAAAGGCCACTTCGCCATCAAGCACCGTACCTTCGGTCTTAGCGATGGCACCTTCCAACAATTGCATACCTTGGTTGATCGTTTGAGCAAAGCGTTGTTCTTCCTTAGCCAACACTTGTTCAATCTTCGGATTCGTCACTTCCGGATAGGCTTCGCCCATTTCGGTAGCGACGGCGCGAGCGAGCTTAGCGAAGAATGCACCGCGAGCACCGAGCTTGTAACCGTGACGGATAGCACGACGGCAGATGCGACGCAAAACGTACGTACGACCTTCGTTACCCGGAACGATGCCGTCGGCTACAGAGAATGCGCAAGC
>JAFNZB010000139.1 GCA_017383055.1 Burkholderiaceae bacterium
GTTTGCGTGCCTTAAGTACGAGTTTATCCTTTGTGATGAGAAATGGGCAATGGGTGAGGAGCGCCAATTGGAAAAATTTGTCGTCTTCTTGATCTTTACAGTAGGTATTTGAAGGAAGTTGACCCGAAACGAAGCGACAAAGCGAGTGCCACTCAAGTGCTTTGGCATCGACTTCATCGCTCGTGAGTTTAAACATTGAACGACCCAAGACATCGACCAATTCGGCAAAGGTCTCGGGGTGCAAAAGGGGAATGAGGCGATCATCATCGATCGCCTTGACGATCGGTGCGACCGAGGGATCTTGGAACACCAAAATATCCATCACGATGTTGGTGTCCAGGATGACCGTAGGCGCGTCAAAAGAGGGCTTTGCGTGTTGCAGAGCCCTCTCGGTGAGTTCAACGCTATGGAGTCGAACGGATTCCTTCATTACGGAAGAAGGTGCTTGACCGCTTCAACTTCGGCGAGCAATTCATCGCGCGTGACGACCAAGCGTTGCTTGACTTCCGGCGTCATCGGGAGATCCTTGATGATTTGGTATTGACCTTCGCCCGGGCACATGCAGGGGAAGCCGAACATCAAGCCTTCGGGGATACCGTAGCTGCCGTCAGACGGAACGGCCATCGTCGTGATCTTGCCTTCGGCGCCAAGGATCCAGTCGCGCATATGGTCGATCGCAGCGGAGGCAGCAGAAGCAGCAGACGATGCACCGCGAGCCTTGATGATTTGACCGCCACGGGTGGCAACGTTCGGCACGAATTGTTCAAGCCATTCTTGATCGAATGCGCTTTCTTCAACGCGACGACCGCCCGTGCGCAAGAAGCGAAGATCCGGGTACATCGTGTTGGAGTGGTTACCCCAAACGAAAACTTGTTCGACGGTCTTCACGGGCACGTTCAACTTTTCAGCGACTCGTGCCATGGCGCGGTTTTGGTCCAAGCGCATCAAAGCGGAGAAGGAGTGCGGAGCCAAGCTCGGAGCGTTCTTCATGGCGATGTAGGCATTGGTGTTGCAGGGGTTACCGACGACACAAACACGAACGTCACGGCTAGCGACTTCATCCAATGCACGACCTTGCTTTTGGAAGATTTCACCGTTTGCGGTCAAGAGATCGGCACGGTCCATGCCGGGACCACGCGGACGGGCACCGACCAAGAAGACGCATTCGGCGTCTTGGAAGAGCGTCTTTTCATCCGGGCATGCCGTCATTTCAGCCAAGAGCGGGAAAGCGCAGTCGCTCAATTCCATCATGACGCCCTTAAGCTTGGAGTTTTGTTCGGCGCTGTTGCGATCGAGCATGCGAAGTTCGACCGGTTGGTTCGGACCGAAGAGGTCACCGGCGGCGATACGGAACAACAAGGAGTAACCGATTTGACCGCACGGGCCGGTCACAGCAATACGAATAGGACGAGTCATGACGAAAATTCCTTCGTTTCAAAACAGAAATATGTAACTCTCCAATTATAGGACGGGTTATTGAAGAAGATGAATGTATTGTTTATGGGTTATTGGTCAGATTGCTTAACAATTAATACATCTCGAAGTCAAATGGCAATGTGTCTCAATTCTCCCGATGGTAGTTTTATTTGAATGGTTCCTTCGATTCCAAGCGCATCGAAATATCTATGGAGAGTTGAAAGTTTTATATCTGCTCCCTTTTTTTCCAAATTTGCAATTGAAGGTTGCGATACACCCATCAACGAAGCTAATTGAGATTGCGTCATTCCGATCTCTTCTCGAATACGACGAAGCTCATATTCCTTTTGCAATACATCGGCGAGTTTCTTAATACGATCTTGTCGTTCTTTTGGTAATTGCGACAGGTATTCATCGTATGTCATGCTTTTTTTCATAAGTTCGTTTCCTCCAAATGTTGGCTGAATTCTTTATCAGCCAAAGGAATCATTTTTTCGTAAAACCGTTTGTCACCGGTTTTATCTCCTGCGCAGAGTACGATCGCCTGTCTTTTAGGATCGAAAGCAAAAAACGCTCGATAAGGACGGCCTAAATGCTGAACTCTTAATTCCTTCATGTTGCGGAATTTTGATCCTTGTACCGTATCACTGTAAGGACGACCCACATAATTACACCAAATTATAAATCACGATCTATATTTAAACGAAAATTCACGAAATCAAAGAATTAAATTCGCTACCTAAATCAATGGATTTAAAATAAATGATTGA